>NZ_JBMDWJ010000195.1:0-103706 GCF_048595215.1 Siphonobacter sp. | reverse complement strand
AGGTAGGCTGGTTTTTTTCCATAGTGAAACGGCGGTTTAATTTCTAATGTTTCGGTTCCAGGCCAGGGGTTGAAACCCCTGGTTACAACAGGGGGCCACCCCTACGAGGTTTTCTGGGACGATGAAATGCTTCGGTACGTGAAACCTTTCAAATGTCAAACCATCCGACCTTTGGTAAGGTGCCAACTCCGTCTGCCTCTTGTATGTATTTTCTTCCATTCATTCTTTTTTCCAGGAATTACACGAAACTTGTGGCCGCAGTAAAAATGCCGATCTAAATAGGGTATTACCGCCCTCGATCTGGTCTTTTCTTACAAAAACCAACAACAAGGATGAGTGTATTTAGTCTTGCCGGAAAAACGGCGGCCATTACCGGCGGTGGCAGTGGTATTGGTCGGGCCATTAGCGTCGAATTTGCTAGTCAGGGTGCCCACATACATATTCTGGATTTGAGTGCGGAAGGGGCTCAGGCGACGGCTCAGGAAATTGAGTCAGCGGGCGGTCAGGTGACCGTACACGCCGTAAACGTAACGAATCAGGCCGAAGTACTGGCCGTTTTCGAGGCCATTGGCTCGCTCGACATTCTGGTCAATAACGCGGGTATCGCCCACGTCGGTAATCTGGAAAAAACGACCGAAGCGGACCTCGACCGTATCTACAATGTTAATGTCAAAGGAGCGTATAACAGCCTCTTTGCCGCCGTACCGAAAATGAAGGCCAAGGGCGGTGGAGTCATTCTAAATATGGCGTCCATTGCGGCTCTGGTGGGTATTCCGGACCGTTTTGCGTACAGCATGAGCAAGGGAGCCATTCACGCGATGACTTTATCCGTGGCGAAAGATTACCTGAAGGATAACATCCGTTGCAACAGCATCTCCCCTGCCCGCGTGCATACGCCCTTCGTAGATGGCTTCATCTCGAAAAATTATCCGGGTCAGGAGGAAGAAATGTTCCAGAAACTCTCGGCTACGCAACCCATTGGTCGGATGGCGAAACCCGAAGAAATTGCTCAGTTGGCTTTGTACCTTTGCTCGGATGCGGCCTCGTTCATTACCGGCGTCGATTACCCGATTGACGGCGGCTTTACTACCCTGAATAACTAGTCTATCTTTTATTAACTCCTCTATTCGCTCATGAAAAAATTACTGACGCTGTTAAGCCTGAGTACGCTTTTGTTCGCTTTCCGGGCCGATAAACCCAAGAAAATCATCTTCTTCGGTGATTCTATTACTCAGGCGGGCGTAAGCCCCACCGGGTACATCACCAAGCTGGCCAGTATGCTCGATAAAAGCAAGTACGAACTGGTCGGTAAAGGTATTGGTGGTAATAAAGTGTACGATTTGTACCTGCGGATGGACGAGGATGTACTAGCTCAGAAACCCGATGCCGTGATCATCTGGGTGGGCGTGAACGACGTCTGGCATAAAGCTAGCTCGGGCACGGGTACGGATCCCGACAAGTTTGAGAAGTTTTATCAGGCGATCATCAACAAACTCAAAGCCCAGAATATCAAGGTAGCCCTGACGACCCCCGCCTCCATTGGCGAACGCCCGGATAACACCAACCAGCAGGACGGCGATCTGAACCGTTACAGCCAAATCATCCGAAATCTGGCGGCGAAAAATAACCTTCCCGTCGTGGATTTGCGGAAAGCGTTCATGGAATACAACCTGAAAAACAATCCGAAAAACGAAGAAAAAGGCATTTTGACAACGGATCGGGTGCACCTCAACGATACCGGTAATCAGTTTGTGGCTGAACAAATGGCGAAAGTAATCGAACAACTGTAAGCTCATTATCTCATCCCGGAAACCAGACAATTCCGGGATGTTTCGTTTCTAAACCTATGAAAAGACTTCTGCTTACCGGCTTTATTTGCCTTTCCTTCCTGCAAATTTCGTTTGGACAAGCGTACCAACCCAGTCCCGAAAACCTGGCGGCCCGGCAGTGGTTTCAGGATGCCCGCTATGGTTTGTTCATTCACTGGGGTGTCTACAGCATTCTGGGCGATGGCGAATGGGCCATGAATATCCAGAACATTCCCGTGTCAGCTTACGAGAAATTGCCAAAATTCTTTAATCCAACGGCGTATGATGCCAAACGCTGGGTACAGATTGCTAAAAATGCGGGGATGAAGTACATCACGCTCACCAGCAAACACCACGACGGCTTTGCGATGTGGCATTCGAACGTTTCGCCGTACAACATTGTGGATGCGACGCCGTACAAAAAAGACGTCCTCAAACAACTAGCTGACGAATGTGAGAAGGAAGGCATCAAGCTCTTTTTGTACCATTCGCATCTGGACTGGCACCATCCCGATTATTTTCCCCGGGGAAAAACCGGACGGCAAACGGGACGACCCGAATCGGGCGATTTCGAAAAATACCTCCAGTACATGGACGCTCAGCTAACGGAATTGCTGAGCGGTAGGTACGGAAAAATTGCCGGAATCTGGTTCGACGGCTGGTGGGATCAGGCCCTGGATGAGCACGAAAAACAGGCCCGTAAAACGCACGTAGACTGGCATTTACGTCGCACGTATGATCTCATTCACCGTCTACAACCCGCCGCTTTGATTGGTAACAATCACCACGTGACGCCTTTTGAAGGCGAGGATTTTCAGATGTTCGAGCGGGACCTGCCGGGCCAGAATACCTTTGGCTATAATACGAGTTCGGTTAGTCAGTTGCCGCTCGAAACCTGCGAAACGCTGAATGGCTCCTGGGGATTCGACCTGCGGGACCAGCGGTATAAATCTCCCGAACAGATCGTCCGGTATCTGGTGGGAGCCGCGGGTCGGAATGCCAACCTGTTACTGAATGTAGGCCCCATGCCCAACGGAGAGATTCAACCCGAATTTGTCGAACGACTCGAAGCCGTAGGCAACTGGCTCAAAACCCATGGTGAAACGATTTATGGCACCCGGGGTGGTATCATTCCACCGCAGGAATGGGGCGTGAGTACGAAAAAGGGCGATACCCGTCACTTTCTGCACGTGCTAAAAAAGCCTGCGACGAATGTTTTGTTCGTTCCTAATTTTATGCCTAAGGTTAGCAGTGTCACGGCCTTTGAAGGTAAAAAACCGCTGAAATTCAAGCAACAGTCAGAAGGCTTGTTTGTCTATTTAGACGGCGTAGCAATGAGCGACTGGGACACCATTATCGAAGTACAGACAAAGTAAATTAAGGTTAGCCATTCAACGGCCCAAGAAGAAAGTATACCTTTGAAGGGCCATACTGAAAGACTTAATCATTCTTCTGCAGTATCTAAACTTGAAATAACGAATGAAACTTTTTCGCTACATTACCGATGAAGATGTTGTACCCGGCATTCTTCTGGACGGAAAAGCGTACAGCTTAGAAGCCTTTTTCGAAGCCCTGGGCGAAGAAACCGGAGCATATGATTTGGACGAAATCTTCTTTGAAGAAGAAGGCCTATCTGTACTGGAAGACTACCTCGAACAATACGGAACTTCGGAATTGCAAGCTCTGGAAGGTCCGATCGAGTATGCTTCCTGCGTGGCTCGTCCGTCGAAAATCATTTGCATTGGTTTGAATTACGCCGATCACGCGAAGGAAACCAACGCTCCGATTCCTCAGGAACCCATCGTATTCTTCAAGGCTACGACGGCTCTTTGTGGTCCGAACGACGACGTAATCATTCCCCGTAATTCCGTTAAGACGGATTGGGAAGTGGAATTGGCCGTGGTCATCGGTGCGGAATGTAGCTACGTTACGGAAGAAGAAGCTGAAGATTACATCGCCGGATACGCCGTGATGAACGACTACTCGGAGCGGGAATTTCAGCTCGAACGCGGGGGTCAATGGGACAAAGGTAAAGGTTGCGATACCTTCGGTCCGATGGGCCCCTATCTGGTAACTCCGGATGAACTCGATGACGTGGATAGTCTGCCGATGTGGTTGAAAGTGAACGGTCAGACCTATCAGAACTCCACAACGGCTCAAATGATTTTCAAAGTACCACAAATCATCAGTTACCTGAGCCAGTTTATGACGCTGCTGCCGGGTGACGTGATTTCGACAGGTACGCCTCCGGGTGTGGGACTGGGCTTTAACCCTCCGGTATACCTGAAACCCGGCGATATCGTAGAGCTTGGTATCGAAGGACTGGGCGAACAGCGTCAGGTGGCGGTATCCTGGGAGGATGCCTACTAATTGACGATCTTAAAGAATCAATTTTGATCAGGACGTGTTCCCAGTGAACACGTCCTTCTTTTTAGTCGATTCACGATGAATATTCTATTTTACAAATACCAGGGTACGGGCAACGATTTCATCATGATTGATGATCGGGCGGGTACCTTTCCTATTGATAAAGAGCGGATAGCTCATTTATGCCATCGACGTTTTGGCATTGGAGCGGACGGGCTGATTCTGTTACAAAACGACGAAGCCTACGATTTCCGCATGAAATACTTCAATGCCGACGGCGGCGAAGGGTCCATGTGCGGCAACGGCGGACGAGCTACAGTACGCTTTGCCCATGACCTGGGTGTTATTGGCGATCAGACGCGGTTTATTGCCGTGGATGGAGAACACGAAGCATCCGTAACGAGCGAGCGAATTTCGCTAAAAATGAGTAATGTCAAAGGGCTGGAAGAACATCCGGATTATGCCTACATGAATACGGGTTCGCCCCATGTGGTGGCTTTCAAGGACGATTTGCAGGACTTTAAGGTGTATCAGGAAGGCTATGCCATCCGGTACTCAGACGAGTGGGTAAAACGGGGTGGTACGAATGTCAACTTTGTGGAACAGCAGGGCAATCAACAGCTATTTGTTCGCACCTACGAACGGGGTGTGGAAGACGAAACGTATTCCTGCGGAACGGGAGTAACGGCCTGTGCTCTGACGGCTCATGTGAAGCTGGGTATGGAAAGTCCCATTAAGATTAAAGTACTGGGTGGTAATCTGGAAGTGAGCTTCGAACAAACCAGTGCGGATGCTTTTGAAAATATTTACCTCATTGGCCCCGCTGAACGGGTTTTTGAAGGTACGGTGGAAGTTTAGTTGATAGTTGATAGTTGATAGTTTTACAAATTATTTTTCTTTTCAACAAGTCAACTTTCTCTTTTTCTACTCATTATATAGTTCAGCCTGTAGCCTGGGCTATACCCCATAGGTGGTACCCATGGTTATGTACATGGAACCCCTTTGAGGTTAGAGCCTACCAACCCCGAAGGGGTTCCATGTATATAGCCCCGTATGAAATGCGGGGCTACTGCGATGATTTTAATCCATTAATTTTCTGTTTCAACAAATAATCCATGGGTTCAATGTCATTAACCCCGTACAAAATGCGGGGCGGGTTGTCCGTAGCTAATCCTACCAACAACCCGCCCCGCTATCTTTACCGGTTTTACCCAAAAACTCTAAACCGCAGCGGCGGCCGCTCTAAACCCCTTAGACCACCTTCACCAGATGATTTTTCTTTCCTTTCGCTACCAGTAAATATTTACCCTGTAACAATTGGAAATCAGCAGGCTGGTTGGGATCGCTTACTTTGGTTTTATTTACCGATACCGCATTTCCCTGAATGGCCCGGCGAATTTCTCCTTTTGATGGGTATACCTGAGCCGTCGCCAATAAGTCCGTCACGTTGGGAGCTGCTTCGTATTCAGCCAGTGAAATTTCAGTGGTAGGCACACCGTCGAAAATCTGCACGAAGGTCGTTTCATCGAGCGATTGAAGCGTTTCCAGGGTTCCTTTGCCGTACAGTACTTCACTCGCCCGCACAGCCGTTTCGTAGGCTTCAGCGGAATGTACCCGCGTTGTTACGTCCTGAGCAATCGCTTTTTGCAGGATCCGCAAGTGCGGAGCCTCAGCATGTTGGCGTTCGAGCTCTTCAATTTCCTCTTTGGAAAGTAAGGTAAATACCCGAATCAGGCGTGGGCAATCGGCATCAGCGGCATTGAGCCAGAACTGATAAAATTGGAAGGGACTGGTTTTATCCGCGTCCAGCCATACGTTTCCGCTTTCTGACTTACCGAATTTGGTACCGTCGGCCTTGGTTACCAGTGGTGTAGTTAGGGCGAAGGCCCGGCGTTCGGTTTCCTCTTCGTTGCCTCCTTCTTTACGACGAATGATTTCCGTTCCCGTCGTGATGTTTCCCCACTGATCGGAACCACCCATCTGGAGTTTTACCCCCTGGGTTTTATACAAATGGTAAAAGTCGTAACCCTGTAACAACTGATACGAAAACTCCGTAAAGGAAATACCCGTTTCCAGACGTTTCTTTACCGAATCTTTCGACATCATATAATTGACACTCAGAAACTTACCCGCTTCCCGTAAGAATCCGAGAAACGAAAAGTCTTTGAACCAGTCGTAGTTATTGACGATCTCAGCTGAGTTTTCACCGGAGTTAAAATCCAGGAATTTTTCCAATTGTTTCCGAATGCCCTCCTGATTAAACCGCAGTGTTTCTTCTGATAAAAAACTACGTTCAGCAGCCTTAAAAGAAGGATCGCCAATCATCCCCGTAGCTCCGCCCACCAGAGCAAACGGTTTATGGCCCGCCCGCTGCAAATGTACCAGCAACATAATCGTGGCTAGGTTGCCAATGTGCAGGGAAGAAGCCGTCGGATCAAAGCCAATGTACGCCGACGTCATTTCCTTCTGGAGCTGCTCTTCCGTACCCGGCATCATGTCCTGCAACATACCCCGCCAGCGGAGTTCTTCAATAAAATCAATTTTCATGTTAGTATTCACCCAATATGATGTGTAAATATGCTTATAGAGCTACCTCTTTAAGCGATTTCTTAGTTTGCTGTACCACTTGTCTATCTTTTTCTCAGCTACCATTTTAGCAATCTGTAACTTGGTTGCAGTAGAATACTCGTCTGGATGGTAATGTTTAATCATATACTCACGAGCCTGCCGCTCAATGTCTTCATAAATGAACCGATTGTTGTCAGCATCGTTGCCATTACTAACGGCACTAAATGGAGCGTGATCAGCGTACTCTTCGTAATAGAAATTCTGAATTTTCAGCCCGTGTAAATACGAATACCGGAACCAGGCCGCTGCCGTATCGCTACCGTCCCACACGCCTCCGAAATATGGCACTGGCCCATTCGGAATGGTTGATTGCCGATATAAGTCAACATCTATTAAACACGCGTATTCATTAAGACGGCATTCGGGTAAAGGGTGTATAAAGCCTTCCTGTACTAACTTACGATCCCTCTGTTCCCGTGGCGTTGGATATTCATCCATCTGCCTGAGCAACTCTTCCTGCGTGGGCTTGTATTGCTCGAATGTTTCGGGGTTACATTTTTTAGCGAAAAACGCAGAACAATTCCAGCATTGTCCGATTCGTCCCACTCCTACCAAATTAGCCGAGGCTTCTGCAAATCGCTGTAACATGGGGCCAATCAGGTCCCGACGGTACAGCATATCGTTATGACAGATTAACAAATACGGCTTATCCGTTTTTTCCAATGCATACTGATAGCGAAGGCTTAATCGAGTTGTTTCGTCAAGTCCGTTAGGGTTAACATCCGACATCCAGGGAACAAAGCGTTCCGGATGAACAATAATCAATCCCCGTTTTTCAAAAATTTCCTTGATCTTGCACACCCCCTCCCAGGCATCCCTGTAAGGCTGTTTTTTTTCAATGCTTAAGTAAATTTTATCTACGTAGTCCCGGCTATGCTCCAGTAAACTAAATAGCGTTACCATCGTCTGGTAAGGCTTTCCGTAGTAGCTAATAGCAATATCTACTTTTTGCATCACACGCTTAATTTTGGCGGAAACTGAATTAAGGTAGTAATAATTAAGGTAGTAGTACGGAAGAATCTCCATAACTCAGAAATCGATACTGCTGAGCCAAGGCTTCATTATAAATTCGTTTCCAGTCATCGCCTACCAAAGCGGCAATCAGTAACAATAAAGTAGAGCCGGGTTGATGAAAGTTTGTAATCAAGCCCTGACACACCCGAAATGTATAACCCGGAAAAATCATAATCTCCGTTTCCCCTACAATTTCCTGCCGCTGTTCTGCTGCCATCTTTTGTAAAATGGCCGCTAGCGACTCGTGCAACGTAGGGAGTTCGGTGTACTGCTGATGCACGAATTGCGGAATTCGGAAACCCTGCTCCAGCGAAACGTATTCCTTGTGAATCAATTGCACGCCCAGCCAATACATAGATTCCAGCGACCGCATGGAAGTAGTACCTACCGGAATGATTCGGTTTGCCGCTTGCAGGTGTTCCAGATTACGCCGCGTGATCACTAATTGCTCCCCGTGCATTTTATGTTCGAGGGCATTTTCCGTTTTTACGGGCTGAAAAGTACCGGCTCCTACGTGCAGCGTAAGAAACTCCCGCCGGACGCCTTTCGCCTCTAGTTCCGCGAAGACCCGGTCGGTGAAGTGTAAACCCGCCGTCGGAGCAGCTACCGCCCCTTCTTTTTCGGAATAAACGGTCTGATACGTCTGTTCATCGGAAGTCTCAGCTTCCCGCTTTAAGTACGGCGGTAATGGAATTTTTCCAATCGCCTGTACGACGTCCACAAACCGTACCGACTGTGACCAGCTCAGGCGTACCAATGACTGTTCGGTGTCCGTTAGCTCAGCCGTCAGTATAACGGCTTTCCCGTCGATTTCTACTTCTTTCCGTAAGCTTTCACCCGCTTTCCAACGCTTCCGATTTCCAATCATGCACTCCCATACGCAAGACTGCGTTTCTTCCATAACCACGGGAATTACCGGACTTGGTTCTACGGGATGAAGCAGAAATAACTCGATTAGAGCACCCGTCTGACGCTGAAAATGTAATCGAGCCGGGATGACGCGTGTATTATTGAAGACCAGTAATGTATCACTAGCTAATTCTTCAGTCAGACTACGGAATTGCCGGTGCTCAATAGTTCCCTTTCGATAGACCAACAAGCGGGATTCGTCCCGTACGGGCAGGGGAAAACGGGCAATCTGTTCGTCTGGGAGTTCGTACGTAAAATCGGCAATGGGAAGATGCTGCATCATTGCTTAGTCTTTAATGGGACTTGTCAGCAACAGTCGCAACGGAATGTATACCGCCCATAGGACTAGTAAAAACGTGGCGGCTCCCAGTACCCAGTCAAACTGCATGAGCGTAGGCGTTTCCGTTATGGCTTCCGCCGGGTTAATCATCGCCAGAATGTAAATGGAAGCTCCTAGCAAGACGTTTACTACGGCTGTACCAAAGTTCATCCACTCTCTTATGATGGAGTTGAGCTGTTTGCGGTAGAACATCCACTTGATGGCTCCCGGTAACTTAATGAAGCCATCGGGCAGTTGTGGAAACAGGCGTCCCATCCACAAAAACAGCACGTTAGAGAGTAACATGGCTCCGGCAGTCACATAAAAAATGGCATCTTTCGGATACGTGGCAGCCGTTTCACTCGAAGGCGTTAACGCAACGGGCACCTCTGGTGGAAGTTGCTGGTACCCTAAAAATAAAGCCACTATAAATCCTAGAATGGATACGTATCTCGCAACTTGAGAAGTCAGAAATGGAATAGTCATTTGATGAATGGTCGTCCCCAGCTTATCGACTGCTCGTTAGGTCAATGCTGGTTTCGGGCCGCAAAGTTACGACGAACTCGCCGTTGAGACAGGCTTTCCCTTCGAAAAACCTTTCAAAAGCCCCTGGGGCTTTGCCAAAGCACTTGTAGATCAGAAAATGTTGGAAATTCAATAATAGTTGTCAAGACAATTAATTTTTACAATCCGAAGTCTTGGCTTTCCTGAAAACCTGTAGCTTTGCAGAAAGACATTCCGGGTACAGGACAGGCATGAAGATTTACACCAGAACGGGAGATCAAGGCACCACCGCCCTCATCAGTGGACGTCGCCTTTCCAAGGCAGATGCCCGCATTGAAGCGTATGGTACCGTTGACGAACTGAACAGTTACGTGGGCATGGTTCGGGATCAGGCGGTCAATGCTTCCCGACGAGCGATTCTGAAGGAAATTCAGGATCGACTTTTCACCATTGGTTCCCACCTGGCTGATGATCCGGAACGGCATACCAGCCGTCCCCTCCCCGATTTATGGGATTCGGACGTTACCGTACTGGAAGAGCAAATGGACGAAATGGATGCCCAGTTGCCTTTATTGCGTCAGTTTGTATTGCCCGGCGGTCATCCCTCCGTATCGTTTGCTCATCTGGCTCGTACGGTTTGTCGACGGACCGAACGTCTGGTCGTTGCTCTGAGTGAGATTTCACCCGTTGAGCCAATTATCATTCAGTATTTAAATCGGCTGTCGGACTATTTTTTTGTACTTTCCCGCCTCATGGCTCAGGAATTACAAGTGGAAGAAGTAACCTGGGTCCCGCGAACTTAACTTTCGCACAAGCATACGTCTTAACCTTTTTAGTCATACTACGTTGTAACCCTCTGGCACCATGATTGACACACTGCCCATAGACATTCAGAAAACTGCTCAAAGCCGGATTGCAGAATTAAACCTCGATCAGTTGACCTTTGGGCACACCTTCGCCGATCACATGTTCGTAGCTGACTTTGACGGAAAAGAGTGGACGGATTTACGGATTATTCCCTACGGCGACATGCTGTTCAAACCTGCTCTGATGCCTCTGCATTACGGACAGGCAATTTTCGAAGGGATGAAAGCCTATAAGTCCGCCGAAGGTGAAGTGCTCATCTTCCGTCCGCAGCAGAATGCGGCCCGTCTGAACAAGTCGGCTCACCGCCTCTGCATGGCCGAAATTCCGGAAGACATTTTCATGAGCGGCCTGACCGAATTACTGCGTCTGGATTCGCAATGGGTACCGCAGCGGGATAATTATTCGCTGTATATCCGGCCTTTCATGTTCGCTACGGACGAGTACATCGGCGTATCTCCTTCTAAAACGTACCGTTTTATCATTTTCAACTGTCCGGTAGGAGCTTACTACTCGAAACCCGTAAAAGTGAAAGTAGAAATGGAATTTGTACGGGCTGCGACAGGGGGTACTGGTGCCGCTAAGTGTGCCGGAAACTACGCGGGTTCACTGTATCCTGCCAAATTGGCTCAGGAAGCTGGTTATGATCAATTGATCTGGACGGATTCAACCGAACATAAGTACGTAGAAGAAGCGGGTACCATGAACTTCATGTTCGTGATTGATGGTACGCTGGTTACGCCCGCCGTGAGCGACAGTATTCTGGACGGCATTACGCGGAAATCCATTGTACAGATTGCTAAAGACTGGGGAATGCCCGTTGAAGAGCGTAAAGTATCCATCGCTGAATTGATTGAATCACTGGAAAATGGTCGTCTGACGGAAGCGTTCGGTGCAGGTACGGCAGCGGTCGTATCGCCGATTTCGGTCATTGGCTACGAAGGAAAAGACTACGATTTACCCGAAATCAAATCGGATAATTTTGCTAATCGCGTAAAAACGTATCTGGATGACATCAAGTACGGTCGCGTAGCCGATCCGCACAACTGGGTGTATCACCTTTAATACTAATATTGTATGTTTACGAAAAGAAAGCTCACCGCGTGGTGGGCTTTCTTTTTTAATGATCCGATTAACTACTTATCTTCAACCATGAAAATTCTATTTTTTCTAACGCTATTTCTCTTCCTGAGCGGACAGGCTGATGCCCAGCACTTCCGGCTGGAATTACTAAAAGTCTATAACCTCAGTGATTCAGCCTCGCTGAAAAATGACCCGTATTTTGGGGGTTTATCCGGCATTGAATACGTACCTAAACGCGGAAAATGGTACCTAGTAACCGACGGGGCTGACTCGACGCGTCAGAGTTACCTGTTTGAGTTTGACTCGCTCTTCAATGCTCAAACGTACAAACGCTGGAAACTCGACAGTGTTTACAGTGCCGAATCCATTCGAGCCAGCCGTACGGATTCATCCTTTTTCCTTTCGACAGAATTAGGTAGCGGTAGTACCCACGGGCAGTTTCTACGGCTGATGCAAGACAGTACGGTTACGCAATTAGGTACCTACCAAGGTTTCCGAGATAACAAAGGCTTTGAAGCCATGGCGGTAGACTCGAATCAGGTTCTGTGGAGCGTCAGTGAGTGGCCCCAAACCTGCCGCGATCGGTATTGTCAGGTGACGGGTTACAGCTTAATTAGTGGAGATACGTTAGTTAGAGCCCTGTATCCGATCGACACGGTATCCTGTGGATTTCCGGATAACGGTGTTTCCGAGATACTACTGGCCCGTGACCGTCAGTTACTATTTCTGGAACGTTGCTGGACGGGCGAACGCGATCAGAGTAACTACGCGATCAATCTTTTTACGGCTTACATTCCCAAACTACTGCCGGGGCAGGAAAATACAACCAATATTTTGGAAAAGAATCCCGTTTCCGTCAACTGGGGCGGTGTGCACCTCGATAACATTGAAGGCATGAGTTGGGGGCCTATCATGAATGGATTTCGAACGCTAGTACTGGTTTCGGATAATAACTTCAATAAGTTCGACCAGAAAAAAGCCCCTGAGCACTGGCAACAATCACAGCTAATTTTTTTAAAGCTAATACCCGATTAATAAAAAAGCGGAAGATGGACGATCCATCTTCCGCTTTCGTTTATAAAGCATCTTCCCGCTCAATTCGCTGCCAAAAGGCTTGAATAGCTTCCAGACATTCATCCGGCTCTTCTACCATCCCCATATGTCCGGCTTTTTCCAAGATTAATTGACTCGTATTTTTCGCCAGATGGGTTTGTTCCAGGGCTTCTTCCGGCTTTACGGCCTTGTCCTTCATTCCTATAATGAACAGTACCGGATAATTCGCCTGCTGGAGAACCTGCCGCCGGTCGGGACGATTCATCATGCCCTCCATACCGGCTTTCAAAGCGGCCGGGGGTATTTGAGAAACGTGCGTCACGTGTTCTTGCAGTTGCCCCGGATGGCTCTCGGCGTATTCGTCCGAATACATATTCTTGACAAACGTTTTTAGAAAAGCCTCCGGCCCCTTTTCGTCAATAGCGGCGATGTTCTTCCGACGATTTTCCTTTTTCTCTTCCGTATCTGCGTACGCAGTGGAATGGAACAGCCCCAGACCTGCGATAAATTCGGGGTGTTTTTCAGCCAAAGCCAGGGCAATATATCCTCCCATCGAATGTCCAATGATGACTCCTCTTTCCACGCCCTGAGCAGTCAGTTCCTGGTATACTGCTTCGGCATATTCATCAATACTGCCCAGATCCGAACGCGAAGCGTAAGTGGGGGTAATGACGTTTTTATTGGGCCAGAAGGCCGCCTTGATCGAATCCCAAACTTTGAGATCTTCGCCGTATCCGTGCAATAAAATCAGTGGTACAATCATCGTTTAAGCGGTTTAAGGTACATTAACGTTTTGTGGCGTGTTGAGTAAAAGTAGATGCCACAAAAAAATAATCCCGGAAAAAAGCTGAAGACTTTCTTCCGGGATTAAGCGTTACTGAGGTATGATTACACGTTATCCAGCAAACCAATCAGCAGAACAACAGCACCGATAATCATCATCACCAAACCAACAATTTGCAGGGCATAAACTGGAATGATCAGGAAAATCAAACCAACCAGCAAGAGGATCAGACCAATTTTAACGTTACGATCCAACGCGTTTGTTTTCTTGGTATCCTTCGCTTTCGCCAACTGCTTCTGGACTTTCTTCGTAACCATTTTGGTCATGAATTTTTCCGTTGCAGTTGCTTTGTTAGAGGCTTGCAACTGACCACTGGCGGCATTCTTCTGAATTTTTGCCAGTTTCTTTTGTACCATCAACGCCTGCTTTTCGTACTTGGTGCCTTTAGTTTGGGCAACCAGACGCTCTGAAGCACTTGCCAGCATTTCAGGCGTTACTTTGGGCAGGTTTACTGGTTTTTCCGAAGCAGCCGGCTGATCGGTAGCTTGAGCAACGGCTTGTTCCGTTACGATGGGCTCCGATACAACGGGAGTTTGTGTTTGGGCGGCGGGCAGTGAGGCAGCTTTCGTTGATACTTGATGCTCGTACGCCGGTGTAGTCGATTTTTGGAAAACAGCGGTTGAGTTTCGATTACACGAAGTAAGCCATAACATCGACCCGACGGCCGATAGGAGTACGATTTTACGCATAGGGAAAGTTGATTTGGATTTTTTACTGAGACCGCAACATCAAAAAAGGATGCCCCCTATAAAAGTGAGGCATCCTTTTTAATATCAATTCCAGTAATGTTGAAAATAATACCCTAATTGGGGAAAATCGAGCACTGTAACCTAAACTATTGATGATCGTTAGTGCCCTTATGCCACCTTTTTCATCATAAAGAAGGCCGAACGCTCAAACTTCTCGCGGGCATAGCTCAACGAAATGGTAAACTCCTGAACACCTTCCTCGGAAGGCAGATCAAACATGGCATCGGTCATGATGGCTTCGCAGATTGAACGCAGTCCCCGGGCACCCAACTTGTATTCATTAGCCTGCTCAACAATGTATTCTAGTACATCCTCTTCAAACTGAAGCCGGATTCCTTCCATGTTGAACAGTTTTTCGTACTGTTTGGTCAGGGCATTCTTGGGCTCCGTCAGAATCTTCCGAAGCGTTAGTTTATCCAGGGGATCGAGTGAGGTTACTACGGGCAGACGGCCCAGTAATTCAGGAATCAATCCGTACGATTTTAAATCCTGCTGATTCACCATCCGGAGTAGCTGTTGCGACTCCAGAATACGAGACATGTGATCGTCCTTCGAGAACCCAATGGGCCGCGTATTGAGGCGTTTGGAAATGTGCCGTTGTACGCCATCAAATGCTCCACCGCAAATGAAGAGAATATTTTCCGTGTTAATCGGTACGAGCTTCTGCTCCGGGTGTTTACGTCCACCCTGAGGCGGTACGTTCACGATAGAGCCTTCCAGCAGCTTCAGCAAGGCCTGCTGTACGCCTTCACCCGAGACGTCACGGGTGATACTGGGATTATCCGACTTGCGGGCAATCTTATCAATCTCATCAATGTAGACGATTCCGCGTTCAGCGGCCTCGACGTCGTAATCAGCCGCCTGTAGCAAACGACTCAGGATACTTTCGACGTCCTCCCCCACGTATCCGGCTTCCGTAATTACGGTGGCATCGGCTACGGCGAAAGGTACCTGAAGAATTTTGGCAATCGTGCGGGCTAGGTAGGTTTTACCCGTACCGGTTTCGCCAACCATAATTACATTCGATTTTTCGATGTAAATATCGTCATTGCTTTTTTGTTGTTGTAAACGCTTGTAATGGTTGTATACCGCCACACTCAGTACTTTCTTGGCGTCGTCCTGACCAATCACGTACTGGTCCATAAACCGCTTAATTTCCTGAGGCTTGGGTACTTTCAATAACTGAAAAGGTTGTTGGGTTTCCTTCTTTTTAGTGGGTTGTTTAATGCCTAATTCTTCCTGCACTAGCTCCCAGCCCTGTTCAATACAAAAGTTACAGATCAGGGCATCCATGCCCGATAATAATAAATCTACATCCTTCTTTTTCCGCCCACAAAACGAGCATGAACTAGCATCCATTCGCATGTCCTTCCTAAAGTAATTATTTCAAAATCGTTGATACGCTTTATTTTTTCTTCGACCACCGGATCAGCGGTTGTTCGATTTGCTGATGCAGATACCAGCTCAGCCAGAAAATTAGCAGCATGAGTACTACATCTGCCATTCCCAATATCCATACCGAACCCCAACCGTTGAAAGTCAGTATTTTGTTGGCAAAGATAATCAAAGGAAAATGCAGCAGATAAATCATGTACGAAGCATCGCCCAAGTGAATCAGCAACGACGGAACCCGGTACAAATGGGCTCGATCTGCTTCAACGGCTCCCCATACAATAAGCATAGCGGGCAAACCCAGCGTGAGTGCTCGCGTAAAGTCACCGCCCGTTCGGGGTGCTAGGTACAGACCCGCCAGTACCCCTACCAAAATTAACAAGCCGCTTTGATTTATACGAAAATGTCGATGTAGATAATAGACTAAAACACCGAAAGCAAACTCCAAATTGATTGGACTTAATAAGAAAAATCGAAGAAGTCCAGTTCCCGAATCTCCTCCGTACCAGTAAATATATATTCCGTTTGCCAGCGTAGCCACCGCAATGAGACCTAGCAACCAGCCCATACGCCGAGATACTAGTAATAAGGCAAAGAGTAGGTAAAAATAAATTTCGTGTGAAAGCGTCCAGGTAACAGCATTCAGGGCGTAGTGCTGCGGAAACAGTACCAACGTTTTTAGTACCTCCTGCCAGTTAAAGGGGTAAGGTACAGTGATGAGCGAAGTACTCAAGTGCTGAAAGCTCCACACTACCAGCATGAGCGGTAAGGTGAGTAGCCAGTATACGGGATACACCCGGTAGAACCGTTTTTCCAGATAAGGTTTCAATTGCTGGGGCTGGTCGATATACGCCACGCTAGTGTGAGCAATAATAAACCCGCTGATTACAAAAAATAAATCAACACCCGCATAGCCTAGCGTAAACCAGTCAAAAAGAAATGTTTGATGATAGGTACGGCTAATGTTTTCGGTAATGTGGTACAGTGTAACAAGAATCGCCGCTACCGCCCGTAAACATTGAATGGAATTATATCGAATGGCAGTTTGGGTTGGTATAGCAGTAGTTATGGGCAAAACACTCATTGAATGGATAAATCGTCTTTTTCTATATGTACGCAGACACTAGGATTTTCGCAGCTAAGTCAGAAAATTATTTCCGAACGTTCCTCCTAATAACCGGGAAAGGATCACAAAATACGCGTACCTAAGCTAACGCGGTACGTGACTTGTATAGATACAAAGGTACGTAAAAAATCCCCCGTCCTTCAGTGAGGTCCGGGGGATTCGGGTAAAGTAATCTATCCAATGGATTATTTATCGCGGTACAGAACCTCATCGATCAGGCCATAGGCTTTCGCTTCTTCAGCCCGGAACCAGTGGTCACGATCCGAATCTTTTTCGATTTGTTCGGACGTTTGTCCCGTATGCTGAGCCAAGATTCCGTACAATTCGTCACGGAGCTTCACGATTTCGCGGGCCGTGATCTCAATATCAACGGATTGTCCCTGAGCACCGCCACTGGGCTGGTGAATCATCACCCGGGCGTGCGGCAGAGCCGAACGTTTTCCAGCCGCACCACCGGCCAGCAATACAGCTCCCATGGAAGCCGCCAGGCTCGTACAGATCGTAGCTACATCCGGACGGATGTATTGCATGGTATCATAAATACCCAGACCGGCGTACACGGAGCCACCGGGTGAGTTAATGTACATCATGATGTCACGCTTTGAATCGGCTGATTCCAGGAACAACATCTGGGCAACAACGATATTGGCAATGCTATCATCAACGGGCGTACCGAAGAAGATAATGCGGTCAGCCATCAAACGGGAAAATACGTCCACTTCCCGGAAAGGCATCGGACGTTCTTCGATCACCGCCCGCGTCATGTTTTCAACGTAATGACCAGCCGTTCCGCCGACTTGTTGGAGGTAACGATCAACCGATAAACCGTTCAGGCCGCGATGATGGACGGCGTATTTACGAAATTCTTCAGCGTTCAACATGTAATTAGCGTTTGTATTGATTTTATGTTCTGTTTCTCTTTCTTTGCCGGAACAGAAACGCACGAATCTGAAGAGTGTACGTTAAAAAAACAAATCCACCTCCTTCAACATTAACATTTCTGCCATTCTGTCCGACTCGGTTCTGTCAATCCGAACGGGTACAAAGTTGATAGCTCTGTTCTGGAAATGACGTTGAAATTTCCGGGAATTCATCGGAATAACTTGAGAAGACCATGAAAGTTCACGAAAAAATACGACAGCTGCGGTTGGAAAAAGGCTATTCGCAGGAAGTGATGGCTGAAGAACTCCAGATTTCCACGACTGCTTACGGGGATGTCGAACGCGGTAAAACGGAATTGAGCTTAAGTCGATTAGAGCAGATTCTGCGTGTTTTCGGTACGCCCCTGGAGGCCTTTTTCGGGGCTTCTTCCACCGAAAAAATACAGGCTGAAAATGAAAAGCTGAAGCTGGAAAACGAAAAGCTAAAACAGGAAAATCAGTACTGGCGGGAAAAATTTGACGAACGCCTCCTATCGGAACTCTACCGAATCGGAGCGGCTACGCACCGGGAGCGGATTGGGTTTAAGTAAGAGGTTAGAGTGGTTTGAGATTGGAAGTTTGAAGCGGTTGCTTGAGACAGGGCCTTACGACTTCTGCATTGTTATGGGCGGGTCATTCCAAACGAAAAAAGGTTTGAAATTCGAAGTTAGATCACTTCAAATTTCAAACCTTTTCAACGTCAAACCATTTTTTCAAATTGAAACAACGGTCAAACGGACAAAGACTACTCAGCGTCCGTAACGCCTGCTTTCGCTTTGAATGTATCTACGTCGATTTTCTCTACGTTCGGCTGGATTTGAGTCAGGATGAAGTCCATCGTTTTGCCACCGTATACCCGGTTGAAAACGTTCATGTAATTCTGTCCTTTGTTCTCCTGCAGGTAGTTCTGAGCTACTTTCTTGATGACATCGCCCATGCCGTTGTCATCACCATAGATGCCGAACTGTTGACGTACCATGGCTTCAGCGTAGGTATTCACGTCTTCCGTTTCTACTTTGATGTCAGCCGCTTCCGCTACTTTATTACGGATCAGCGTCCAGCGAAGGTCACGAGCAAATTTGTCGAAATCCTTTTCTACTTCTTCAGCCGTGATTTCACCCTGATTGGTTTCAATCAACCACTGCTTCAGGAATTCGTTCGGCAGTTCAATCTGAACATTGTCCAGCAACGTTTTCTGAACTTCGTCACGCAATAGGAATTCAGACTCACGCTTGTAGTTTTCCTGTACGATTTCCAGCAACTGAGCTTTGAATTCTTCTTCGGAAGAAACTTTACCCGGTCCGAGTACTTTGTCGAAGAACTCCTGATTCAATTCAGAATCTTGATTACGCGTAATGTCTTCGATTGTGAATTCGAATTCACCTGAAAGATCTTCACGGCCCGTAGCCAGTTTCAGACCTTTTTCGTCAGCGAATAATTTCTGAATGTCGAATGTCAGTACATCGCCTTTTTTCTTACCTACAAAACCAGCGAAGGCTTCTTCCGTCAGTTTGTCGGTAGGGATGGCTGATTTTTCGCTGTATTCACCTTGCGTAAACGTACCGTACACCAGATCACCGGCCGCGGTCACCTCTTCCACGTGAGCGTGCTCGCCCATACGTTTTTTCAGATCAACCAGCGTATCGTTGTATTCTTTCTCACCTGCCTGAATTTCGTAAGAAGTAATGGCAGGAAGTTTCGTGAAGTCAACGTCGAAATCAGAAGCCAGACCCAGATTGTAAACAAATTCGAATTCTTTCTGGCTGTCCCAATCGATTGCGTTCGCTTTTTCGCGATCCGGCATCGGATCACCTACGACCAGCAGTTTTGATTCCCGCAGATAGTCGTTAACGGCTTTTGAAAGCGTTTCGTTAACTTCATCCACCAGAATGCTTTTTCCGTACAGACGCTGAATTACGGAAGCCGGTACTTTACCCGGACGGAATCCTTTCAGGTTAGCCTGTTTGCTATATTCTTTGATCTTCTTGTCTACACCAGCCTGATAGTCTTCCGGCGTCAACGCAATCTTTAAAGAAGCTTCAGTAGTACTGCTTTTGTCGAGCGTGATGTTCATAATGAGTCTTGAATCGTATTCCGTATCTGAGCTGCGTTACGCTTCAGTGACAAGTCCAGATAGTGAACGAATACGGAAATGAATGAATGGACTTTAAAATTGAAAAAACCCTCAGAATCAGGGACTCTGAGGGCTAAATCACCTGCTGCACTCAGCATCGGTTGTTTTTACGTACGGACGGGGGGACTCGAACCCCCACGCCTCACGGCACTAGATCCTAAGTCTAGCACGTCTACCAGTTCCGCCACGTCCGTAAATCGTCCGCTTTGATGATTTAGGCTCCGTTAGGCGACCAAATCCTTCAAATCGGAACGCAAAGGTATGTCATTCCTGAGCGATAGTCAACCCCTGCGACAAGATTATTTTTCAAGTGTAGAGAAATTGAAAAATCTACCCGACCAATTCCGGGAAAAAGCCGCTGAAATTCGATTTTATTTATCCGCAATATTTGGTAAAAGTCCCTCCTTCTTAGTATATTTAGTTTTACAATGTTTCATAAACGGGCATTGTTTCCTTTTCCCTCATTTGAAGAGGCTTCTCTTCGCTAAATACATACCCATCTTCAATCCCATTTGAATTCAGGGTACAATGAGTACAGTGGAACTTACAATTGATTTAGAGGCTGAACGCCAGGAAATACTGAAACGCTACCGCAAATTATTGCGGACGGCCAAGCCTTTCTTGAAAGATAACGATGCCAAACTTATCAAGAAAGCCTTTACTCTCGCCGCCGACGCCCACAAGGACATGCGGCGGAAAACGGGTGAACCGTACATCTACCATCCGATTGCCGTCGCTCAGATTTGTGTGGAGGAAATCGGGCTAGGTACTACCGCTATTATTTGTGCTTTGATGCATGATGTAGTGGAAGATACCAGCTATACACTGGATGACATTGAAAACCTTTTTGGTCCGAAGGTCGCCAAGATTATTGACGGCCTTACCAAAATTGCGGGCATTTTCGAGCAGGGAGCTTCGGCTCAGGCTGAAAACTTCCGTAAACTATTACTGACGCTTTCCGAAGACGTCCGGGTAATTCTGATCAAGCTAGCTGACCGCCTGCATAACATGCGGACGCTTAGTTCGATGAGCCGGGACAAGCAGTTAAAAATTGCGTCCGAAACGACGTATCTCTACGCTCCCCTCGCCCACCGGCTGGGTCTATATACCATCAAAACGGAGCTGGAAGATTTGTACCTTAAGTACGCCGAACCCAAGATTTACAAGGAAATTGCGGCGAAACTTAAGTCAACCAAGACGCGTCGCCAGCAATTTATCCGGGAATTTGTTCGACCAATCGAACGCGATCTAAAGGCGGAAGGTATGCACTTTACGGTGAAAGGCCGTCCCAAGTCCATCCACTCGATCTGGAATAAGATTAAAAATCAGGGTAAAAGCTTCGAGGAAATTTACGATCTCTTTGCTATTCGGGTCATTATCGACTCCACTCCTGATCTGGAGAAAGCCCTGTGTTGGCGGGCCTATTCCATCGTTACGGACCATTACCGGCCTAATCCCGAGCGTCTACGCGACTGGATTTCCAATCCCCGGGCTAATGGCTATGAATCTCTGCATACGACGGTGATGAGTAGTTCCGGTCAATGGGTGGAAGTACAGGTACGATCGCGGCGGATGGACGAAATCGCCGAAAAAGGATACGCCGCCCACTGGAAATACAAAGGCAATAATACCAACGTTAACGAAGGAATTGATGCCTGGCTGAATCAGGTTCGGGAAGTACTGGAACACAATGACAGTTCGGCCATTGAGTTTATCAATGATTTCCGGGGGCATTTGTTCCAGGATGAAGTGTTTGTTTTCACCCCTAAAGGTGATCTGAAAGTACTACAGGCGGGCTCTACAGCCTTGGACTTCGCCTACTCCATTCACTCGCACATTGGTTCGCACTGTCTTGGAGCGAAAGTAAATGGCAAACTGGTTGAAATCAGCCATGTACTCAAAAACGGCGATCAGGTAGAGATCCTGACCTCTACCAAGCAATCCCCCCGCGAGGATTGGCTTAAGTTCGTCATTACTACCAAGGCTCGGGCCAATATTAAGGAAGCTTTGAAGGAAATTAACCGGCAACACGTCACTGAAGGACGTGAGTTGGTGGCCAAAAAGCTGAAAAACCTGGGCATTGAACTGTCTTTTGACATTACCAATCAGTTACGGGCTTATTTCAACGCCCGCGACCCAAATGACCTGTACTATCGATTTGGGAAAGGCTATCTGGGCGTAGAGGAGATTAAACGCTGGAAAGCCGCCCGCGATGCTCACAAACGGGCTCAGGAAGCGAAGAATACGCTAGCCGGAAACATTGAAGACAGCAAGTCGATCGTTAAGGAACTAAAACGAGTTCACGGCGATCGCCCCGACTCTGACATGTTACTGATTGGCGAGGATATGGACAAATTTGACTATACCCTCTCGGCGTGTTGTAATCCTATTCCCGGTGATGAAGTGTTTGGTTTTGTGACGGTTAATGAAGGAATCAAAATTCATAAAACTACCTGTAAGAATGCCCGTGAGTTACTCTCCACGCACGGTAATCGGGTCATTAAAGCCAAATGGTCGAGTCAGTTAGTTGCTTTTCTGGCGGGTATTCGCATCAAGGGTACCGATCGTGTGGGCCTCGTTAATGACGTCACGAAAGTGATTTCGAAAGAGCATAAGGTCAATATGCGGTCGATTATCGTGGATACCAATGAAGGGGGAATTTTTGACGGGAAAATTAAGTTATACGTCCACGACACCGAGCACCTGAACACGTTGATCTCCAAGCTCAAAAAAGTAAAGGGTGTTTTTGAAGTACTCCGGTTTGAATATTCCGAAGTATAACATCGATTTTCTCATTGATTCATCCAAACTATCATCGAACGGGCTGTAATGAATCTAAATTCTGCAGGAGTTTACCTTTCACTAAGCTAAACTCCTGTAAATGCCTTTTCTTTGCAACTTATTCCGAAAACAATGCCTCTTAACGAATCGAGTTTTACGACGGTGAGGCAGATCTTCACCGCGTTCCTGGAAAATAAAGGTCTTCGTAAAACGCCCGAACGTTTTGCGATTCTGGAGGAGATTTACTCTCGCGACGACCATTTTGACGTAGAAGAACTCTACGTTTCCATGAAAAATAAAAAGTACCAGGTTTCACGGGCTACGGTCTACAACACCCTCGATGTACTGGTGGAATGTAACCTGGTCACTAAGCACCAGTTTGGTAAAAACCAGGCTCAGTACGAAAAATCCTACGGCCGCCGGCAACACGATCACTTAATCTGTACCGATTGCCACCACGTAACGGAATTCTGCGACCCTCGGGTACAGAACATCCAGAACATGGTAGGTGATATGATGCAGTCGAATATCATGCACCACAGCCTGATTTTTTACGGATCGTGCACGAAGCCTAATTGCGAAAATCGAAATTCTATGCTCACGGGCCAACCCTTTGCCCTGACGAATGAATAAAGACTTATGACTCAGTAACGTCCCCCTCCCATACCGCAGGGAGGGGTTCTGTATTCTATCTGAGTTTCTTTTACATTTTAATTACTACCAATGAAAGTTGACGTATTGCTGGGCCTTCAATGGGGCGACGAAGGCAAGGGAAAAATTGTGGACGTACTGGCTCCACAGTATCAGGTGGTTGCTCGTTTTCAGGGCGGCCCAAACGCGGGGCACACGCTGGAATTTGAAGGAAAAAAACACGTACTCCATCAGATTCCTTCGGGTGTATTCCGTTCGGAAGTGCTGAACATTATCGGTAACGGCCTCGTGCTGGATCCGATCGTCTTCAAAAAGGAAATTGAAGGCCTCAGCGAAAAATTCGGCATGGATCTGACCAAGAACCTGCTGATTTCGAAGAAAGCTTCCCTGATTTTACCCTCGCACCGCCTGCTCGACGCGGCTTACGAACAAGCCAAAGGGGATTCTAAAATTGGTTCGACGCTTCGGGGTATTGGCCCTACGTACACCGACAAAGTGTCGCGGCAGGGTTTACGCGTGGGTGATGTACTTTCTCCAAACTTTCAGGCGAAGTACAATCAGTTGGTCGATACGCATAAGATGATCTTGGGCTTCTATAACTTCTCGTATGACCTGACTGAACTGGAACAACAGTTCTCCGAGTCCATCGAGTTTTTGAAGCAGTTTGAACTGGCCGATACGGAGTACGTCATCAATCAAGCGATCAACGATGGCAAAACGATTCTGGCCGAAGGGGCTCAAGGTTCCTTACTGGATATTGATTTTGGTTCCTATCCGTTTGTCACCAGCTCGACGACGATGGCCGCGGGTGTCTGTACGGGTCTTGGCGTAGCTCCGAAAAACGTCGGTGAAGTATACGGCATTTTCAAAGCCTACTGTACCCGTGTGGGTAGCGGTCCCTTCCCTACCGAATTGCACGACGAAACGGGCGAACGCATTCGTCAGGAAGGTCGCGAGTTTGGTGCGACTACGGGACGTTCGCGTCGGACGGGCTGGCTGGATTTGCCTTCGCTGAAGTACGCCATGATGGTGAACGGTGTTACGCAGCTCATCATGATGAAAGTGGACGTACTGAACATCATGGAGGAGATCAAGGTTTGTACGCACTACCAACTGCCCGACGGCACGGTAACGGAACAGATCCCGCACGACATGAACGATATCGAGATTACACCGGTATATAAAACGTTCAAAGGCTGGCAAACGGACCTGACCAATTTCCACTGCTACGACGAATTACCTGCTGAACTGGCCGAATACATTAGTTTCCTAGAAGAAAATCTGGAATTGCCCATTAGCTTTATCTCCACGGGTCCTGATCGGGAAGCGATCATTCACCGGGAAGCTCAATTGAGCGTATAGTTGTTTTTAGTTGACGGTTATTAGTTGGTCATTTTCAGTAGTTAACCGTCTTCATTTTAAAACAGGGTCACTTCGTACAAAAACGCAGGGACCCTGTTTTTTTATGCCCTATCCGTAACTCTGCTAATGGTATAGCCGATACGATACTAAACCCTTGCAGACTACCTTCAAAATTCGCAAGAGTAACCAAACTTCGCGTCACAGACGCGAAACCATTGACGCCCCAATCATTCCATGACGGTTTCAAATTGGGGCGAGCAGAGTAACTTCTTCAGCCTAAACCCCGAAGGGGTTCAATGTCATTAGCCCCGTATGCAATGCGGGGGATCGGCCCGCCCGGTAGGCACAGCCTACCAACTTTCGCGTCCGTAGTAAATACTACGGACAACGCGTCTCGCTAACTTTACCCCAATTTATCCTACCAAAATGGAAAACGGAAAACCCCAGCGGCCACCGCTCAAAATCCTAAACTCCCCCAACAAAAAACCCCGGTAACACCGGGGCCTTTCTGCCTAACCATTAAACATTTCAACTAAACACTAAAGCCGGATCGGCCTCTTGCTAGTAAAGAGACGACCCGGCTTTATACTTACTCTTATACGCTAAGCTAAAATTTCCCGGATTTCAGGACGGTACAGGATACCGTACTAGATTACCACGTTGACAATCCGCTTCGGTACTACTACCACTTTCTTGGGGGTTTTGCCTTCCAGCCACTTCTGTACCGTTTCATTCGCCAGTACTTCCGCTTCAATGTCTTTTGGCTGAGCATCAGCGGCAAACGTAAGCGTGGCCCGTACCTTTCCGTTGATCTGAATCGGATAATCGAACGAGTTTTCGACCAGATACGCCGGGTTGAATACGGGGAATGGCTGCTTGGTTACGGTACCGGGTTCGTTCCCCAGAGCTACCCATAATTCTTCGCAAATGTGCGGAGCAAAGGGAGCCAGAATCCGAACGAAATCGCTCAGGATAGCCTTCTTGTTACACTTCAGCGTAGTCAGTTCGTTAGCCAGTACCATAAACGCGGGTACGGACGTGTTGAATGACAAAACTTCAATATCCTCGCCTACTTTCTTGATTGCCTTATGCAGAGCTTTCAGTTCTTCCGGCGTGGGTTGTTGATCCGTGACCAAGAATTTACCCGTCTGATCTTCGTAGAACAACCGCCAGAGTTTCCGCAGAAAGTTGAACGTCCCGCTGATGCCGTTGGTGTTCCAGGGTTTGGAATCCGTCAGCGGACCGAGGAACATTTCGTACAGGCGTAAAGTATCGGCTCCGTATCTTTCTACGACATCATCAGGGTTCACGACGTTGAACCAACGTTTAGACATTTTCTCCACTTCCCAGCCACAAACGAACTTATCGCCGTCCATGATGAACAAAGCATCTTCGGGAACGTCCGTACGCGAAGCCCGGAATTTTTCAACATCCAGTACGTCCTGCTCTACAATGTTTACGTCCACGTGCAACGGGGTAACCTCGTATTTGTCTTTCAATTCAAAGCTCACGAACGTTACTGGCTGCGATTCTCTCACCCGGTATATAAAGTTCGAGCGACCCTGAATCATCCCCTGGTTAACCAGTTTTTTGGCAAACTCTTCTTCGGGAGCAATCCCAATATCTTTCAGGAATTTATTCCAGAAACGCGAGTACAGCAGGTGACCCGTCGCGTGTTCCGATCCACCCACGTACAGATCAATGTTCTGCCAATAGTCAATGGCTTCTTTCGAGGCCAGTTCGTTTTCGTTTTTCGGATCCATATACCGGAAC
The DNA here is from genome assembly GCF_048595215.1 of Siphonobacter sp. NCBI lineage: Bacteria > Pseudomonadati > Bacteroidota > Cytophagia > Cytophagales > Cytophagaceae > Siphonobacter > Siphonobacter sp. The sequence continues at coordinate 77,425 of NZ_JBMDWJ010000195.1, read as the reverse complement.
CAGTACCACGACGAACCCGCCCAGCCCGGCATTGTACTCATCTCGTACTCATACTCGCCTTTGTACTTCCAGTCGGCAGCCCGGCCCAGCGGTGGTTCGCCCGTTTCGGTCGGTAGGTACTTGTCGACGGCCGGTAATTCCAGCGGCAGATCGCTTTCGTCGATCAGATACGGTAAGCCATTTTTGAAGTACACCGGTACGGGCTCACCCCAGTACCGCTGGCGACTGAATACGGCATCCCGCATCCGATAGTTAACTTTCCCCTTACCAAGACCACGTTCTTCCAGCCAGTTCGTCAGCGTTTGCGTCGCTTCCTTATACGTCATTCCATTAATGATGCCAGAATTAATGTACTGTCCTTCCTTCGTCGCATCCGCCTGCTGATCAATGTCTTTCTGAGCATCCAGAATCGGTACAATGGGCAGACCGAAGTGCGTGGCAAAGTTCCAGTCCCGCTGATCACCGGAAGGTACACCCATGACGGCACCCGTTCCGTAACCCGCCAGTACATAATCAGCCAGATAGATGGGTACTTTCTCCTCGTTGAATGGATTGGTCACGTAGCTACCCGTGAAGACGCCGGATACTTTCTTCACTTCCATCATCCGATCCAGCTCCGAGCGGCGTTTGGTGGCGTCTACGTACGTATCCACGGCTTCTTTCTGCTCGGGCGTCGTCAGCGAAGGTACCAGTTCGTGTTCGGGAGCGATTACCATGAAGCTCACGCCGTAGATGGTATCCACCCGCGTCGTAAACACTTCAATCGTCTGTTCCTGACCCTCCACCTGAAACTTCACGCTGGCACCCTGCGAACGGCCAATCCAGTTGCGTTGCTGTTCTTTGATAGATTCTGACCAGTCGATCGTATCCAGACCATTTAGTAAACGATCCGCGTAGGCCGTAATCCGCATCATCCACTGACGCATCAGTTTCTTTTCAACTGGAAAACCGCCACGTTCGGACACCCCGTCTTTCACTTCATCGTTGGCCAGAACGGTACCCAGTCCCGGACACCAGTTTACTACGGCATCGGCCAGATACGTCAGACGGTATTTCAGCGTAATTTCGTACTGCTCCTCTTCACTTTTCGCCTGCCACTCTTCCGCTGTAAATACGGGTGCATCTTCGTCGCAAACGGCATTTACGCCTTTCGACCCCTTTTGAGCGAAGGTTTCCGTAAGCGTCGTAACGGGCAGAGCTTGGTCAGCGTCTTTGTCGTAATAGTGGTTGAACAATTGCATAAAAATCCACTGCGTCCACTTGTAGTAATCGGCATTGGACGTGCGAATTTCCCGGCTCCAGTCGAAGCTGAATCCGATGTTCTTCAATTGTTCAATATATCGAGTAATGTTCTGTTCGGTCGTAATGGCCGGGTGTTGTCCCGTCTGAATGGCGTACTGTTCGGCAGGCAGACCAAAACTATCGAATCCCATCGGATGCAGAACGTTGAATCCCTTCATCCGCTTGTACCGACTGAAAATATCGCTGGCAATGTAGCCCAGCGGGTGTCCTACGTGCAGACCCGCTCCGGAAGGGTACGGAAACATATCCAGCACATAGTACTTGGGTAATTCAGACTGGTTTTCGACGCGGTAGGTCTGGTTTGTTTCCCAAAATTCCTGCCATTTCTTCTCAATATCGCGAAAAGCGTACTCCATTGGTTCAGTGTTCAGTTTACGGTTTCCAGATTGGTAGGCTGAAACCGGTTTCAAGCCGCAAAAGTACGGAAATTTGAGCAGAAGGTAAGGAAGACTTCACACCTTCCGCTTCCAGACTAACGAAACTCAACTATTAAGCGATTCCAGATACTTTAAAGCGGCCTTGATTTCGCTGTACGAGACGGCTTCGCCCAAGGCCAGTTTTGCTTCACCTAACGACTGCTGGGGATGTTCCCGTAAGTACTCAATGACCGGCGTCAACCGGACTTTCGAATAGAGATCGTACACATCCAGCTCGCCCACACCCACGTAATGCAGCAGGTGTCCTTCGATAGTGCCGACATTCAGACCGCGTTCCTCGGCAATCTCTTCCAGCGTTTTTCCGTCCTGAAACAGTTCGAAGCTGACGCGTTTGGTATCCACCTTTTCTTTCTTCAGTGGAATTTCGATCACTTCTTTTTCTACCTGATTTTCCTCGCAGTACTCTTGAATGATCTCAATGATTTCCGATCCGAATTCTTTGACTTTTGCCTTCCCAATCCCTTTTACGGTTTCCAGTTCGGCTAGCGTAGTAGGCAGCACCTCCACTAATTCAACGAGTGATTTTTGGGGTAAAATGATGTATACCGGCACGTCGCGTTCTGCGGCCTGACTATCCCGCCAGCTTTTCAAAGCATAGTATAACTCGGGGTGAACCATGTCTTTACTCGCTCTGGGGCTCGATTTACTACTGGCCGCGACCGCTTTGGTTCGTACCTTGAAGTCAATATCCGCATTGGCTTTCGCCCGCAGGTAATCGCTGGTTGTAAAGCCTTTCATACCAGCCTGTAACGTTGCCCGCTTGATGGTCACGAGTCGCTGGTAATTTTCCAGAGCCTGCCCTACTGACTTTTTCACCAGCTGGTTGTCCGTTTCCACGTCCAGCGTCTCGGCGTCAAAAATGCTTTCAAATTTTTCCAGAAAGTACTGACAGCCTTTTTGTACGCGGGTCATCAACGCTTCCTGTTCTTCGGGTAATCCTCCCTGTTGAAAATACTGGGACAATTGCTGCTGAAATTTTTCAGAAACCGTATCGATCGTCTCTTCGGAAGCGGTCCGAATGCGTTGTAGGGCCTGACGAATGGCCGGATTGATCACCGTCTGATGCGTATCCAGCAGTCGGCCCAAATACTGTCGGGTCGAGCGAATTTCCGAGAAGTTGAATAGTTCGTATAAAATCGTTTGCTGAAAGGCAATTTTGGCTTCCCTCAGTTGTTTCTCGTCGGGAATCTGCTGGCTGGCGGCCCGGTTATACGCTGATACCAATCCATCCGTTTTGACACTGCTCAACGAAAGTGGGTTTCGGAGTACCATGCCTTCAAAACTTTTGCAGCGACTTAGGGCCACGTATACCTGTCCGTGGGCGAAGGAAAGATTGGCATCGATAATGGCTTTCTCGAACGTTAATCCCTGACTTTTGTGAATCGTAATAGCCCAGGCCAGTTTCAGCGGCATCTGGGTGAAGCTGCCAATTACCTGCTCTTCAATTTCTTTCGTTTCCGCATTCAGAACGTATTTCACATTCTGCCATTCTACGGGCTGTACCGGAATTTCAGCGTAATCTTCCTTGCATTTGACGTAGATGGTTTCGTCTTCGATGCGGGTAATTCGACCGATTTTTCCGTTATAGAAAAGCTTGTCCCGCGACGCGTCGTTTTTAACGAACATCACCTGAGCGTTGATTTTCAGGGTCAGCTCTGGTTCGGTGGGATAAGCATACGTCGGAAAATCGTCCTTGATCGTGGCCTCAAACGTGTACTTCTTGCCCTTTAGCTCGTCTAACTTTACTTTGTTGATTTTCAGAGCCGTATCGTTATGGGTAGTCAGCGTAATGTACCCTTCGTCTTCCTTCGGTCTAAAATCCGGAATGTGCCGTTGGTTGAGAGCCTGCAAGCTTTCCGTACTCAACTGATTTTCCCGAATCTGATTCAGTAAATCGATGAAGAAGGTATCCGACTGCCGGTAAATGTGCGTTAGTTCAATCCGGACGGGATTACTTTCCTGCAAAGCCCGGCTACTGAAAAAATAAACCGAGTTATAATAGGGTTTTAGTAAAGCCCATTCTTCGTCTTTAATCACCGGTGAAAGCTGGTGCAAATCGCCAATCATTAGCAACTGTACGCCGCCGAAGGGCAAGTCTCGATTCTTGTATCGCCGCAGTACATCATCGATCCCGTCGAGCGTATCGGCCCGCACCATACTGATTTCATCAATGACCAGCAAATCCAGACTTTTGATGAGGTTGATTTTTTCCTTGCCGAAACGAAACTGTCGCTGCGTGGAGCCGTCGGGCACGTACGGACCAAAGGGTAACTGAAAAAACGAGTGAATCGTAACGCCCCCGGCATTGATGGCCGCTACTCCCGTGGGAGCCACAATGGCCATTCGCTTTTGCAGGTTTTTCTTTAATCCGTGTAAAAAGGTAGTCTTTCCGGTACCGGCTTTTCCGGTCAAAAAGATGTTTTTATTGGTAAAATGGATGAACTCGGCTGCCAGTTGTAAGGGCGTATTGGATTCCATAATAAAGAGTAAGAAGCTCGGCAAAACTGAATAAAGCTCCAGTCTTTTCAAAAACCAAAGGTACTGAGGGAACGGTAAAGGTGCTTGTTGCTTTTTAAGCGTTAGGGCAATGACAGATACTCTATTCCATCCTCGTACTCTTTCCACTTTGCTAAGCAGCTAAGCTGGATTCGAGTATCTATTACCCGAAAAGAAAATTACTACCCCCTAACAACCAGCAACGATCAACGTAACAACTGACGAGCGATCACCATCGATTCCCCATAAACTCCTTTCTCTAACCCTACCTAACCCCTGTAAGTTCTTTCTGTAAGTACAGGCCATCGTGATTTTCCGGGCCTGCGTCGCGAATGGATAGGAAAGACTAAAAGGATTCCATAACTTACAGATACTCTTCCAGTTACTCTTTGCTTTCGGTATGGTAAATCACTACGAACATGAGGACATTCGGGATTATCTGTTTTTTAGGTCTACTGGTAGTTGCTAATAGTTGGGCCAACTCGCTGCTGATTCCCATGGATGCCCAGCAAACCAATCATCTCAAAGCGTACGGGCTGGCGTACCGGGAGCTAAAAGCCGATCGGGAGATAGACTGGCTGCTCAATTATCGGGGTGGTAGTTTTCTGATGCAGTATTCAAAGGAACTGGACCTGGAATGTAAACTTCGCGGCGTTTCCTACGAAGTCATTTCCGACGCGGCGGTGACTACCCTACTCCAGTCAATCACGAATCCGAACGCGAATATGGACGCGGTAAAACTCTACAAAGCCGCCCGTATTGTCGTGTATAGTCCCATCAAAGTAAGTAAGGCCACTTTCGAAGACACGGACGCCGTACTGCTGGTGCTTAACTACGCCGAGATTCCCTACGAAGTCGTGTATGACGAAGAAATCCTGCGGGGTGACCTACACCTCTACGACTGGCTACACCTGCACCACGAAGATTTTACGGGCCAGTTTGGTCGGAATCGCCGCCGTATGAGTGCAGACGATATGCTGGCTCAGAAGAAAATTGCCGAAAAGTACCACTTTGCGAAAGTCTCGCAACTGAAGCTGGAAGTTGCCCGAAACATCAAGGAATTCTGTGCCGGGGGCGGCTATCTGTTCGCCATGTGCTCGGGTACTGAATCACTGGACGTAGCCCTGGCCGCCGAAGGACTCGACATTGTACCCTCCGTATTCGACGGTGACGGCGTAGATCCCAAAGCTCAGGCGAAACTGGATTTCAGTAAGACCATTGCCTTCGACAATTTCGAACTGGAGCTTTCCGACGAAGATTACCCGGGGATGTCCTTTTCCAATATCAACGCTTCTTCGGGGTACGGCTGGGGGGATGATACGTATTTTTCCCTGTTCGATTTTTCGGCCAAGTGGGATGTGATTCCAGCGATGCTCGTGCAGAATCATGAAAGTACCATTCGGGAGTTTTTTGGACAAACGAGTGCGTTCAACAAAGCTACGGTCAAGCCTAGTGTACTGGTACTGGGTCAGAGCAAATCTACGTACCGCTACCTCTACGGCGAGCTGGGCCGGGGTCAGTTTACCTTTTATAGCGGTCACGACCCGGAAGGTCAACGCGGTTTTCATCGGACGCCTACCGATTTGAACTTACACCCCAACTCACCGGGCTATCGGCTGATTCTGAATAATGTACTCTTTCCTTCGGCTCGCAAAAAGAAACGGAAGACCTAAATTCTAACGCTATAGTAAAGAATAGCAAAATCAGGGTCTTTAAAATATTAACCTACTAAGTCACTAGATTTAATGTATTTTATTACTTTTGCTGCCGTTCGCTTCGTCTTTCTCACGCTAACGCATTCAATCATGACTTATCGTTCTATTCTTTTTGCGGCTTCGAGTCTGTTACTGGCTTCATTCCGCCCGATTTCTGACGATCCGGCTTATAAAACCCGGCTAGAAGAATGGCATCAGAAACGCGTCGCTTCTTTGAAACGTGAAGATGGCTGGCTGAATCTAGCGGGCTTATTCTGGCTCAAAGAAGGAGAAAATACGGTAGGCAGTGCTTCGGATAATAAGGTGGTTTTTCCCGGAGGTGCCGCCCATTTGGGTACCTTTAAGTTACAAAACGATGTCGTACAGTTTACGCCGACCGCCGATGCGGTGGTGACGGTAGACGGACAAAAAGCAACGGGTACGCAAACTATTTTCACGGCCGATGCGAAACCCCATACCGTACAACACGAGTCCTTAAAATGGGTAGTGATCAAGCGAGGCGATCAATACGGCATTCGTTTGCGTGATCTGGACAGCGAGCAGTTGAAAAACTTCCACGGCATCGAACGCTTTGCCGTCAACGAAAAATACCGGGTTACGGCTCGTCTGGAAAAACCCAGTACGCCCCAGACTGTAGCCATTACGAATGTTCTGGGTCAAACTTCTGATCAGCCACTGGCGGGTACGCTGGTGTTTGAACTCGAAGGAAAAACCTACCGTCTCGACGCTACGGGTGAAGACAAGCTTTTCATCGTATTTGGGGACGAAACGAACAAAAAGGACACGTACGGAGCCGGTCGCTTCTTATACGCCGACCAGCCGAATGCCGATGGTACAACGGTACTGGATTTCAATCAGGCCATCAATCCGCCCTGTGCTTTTACGCCTTACGCCACCTGCCCGTTACCGCCTAAGCAAAACAAACTGGCCGTACGGATTCCGGCGGGTGAAAAGCGATTTGGCGATCATTAAGCGTCTTTCTTCCTTAACCAAAACTATATAAACGAAAAGCCTGATCAAATGATCAGGCTTTTCGTTTATATAGTCGCTGGCTTAATCGACCGAAGAGGGTAATTTTTCAGCTGACCCTAGACTATTCAGACGGTACGTCCAGGAAATGAATATGTTGTTTTTTCCGGAATGGGCAATGGGCGTAAAGATCCCCTTGTCGAAACTCGCCGGACTATAATTGGTCTGATTCACCCAGCCGATCTGGGCAGTCCAGTGTTTATTGAACTGGTAACCAATTCCCGCAAAAAGACGATTCCGCTCAAACGTAGGGCCTTTGGGGTTTAGGAAAATCTCATCAAAGATGGAAATGAAGTAGGTCTTATCCTTGATACTCTTATTGTTGAGCGGAATAAACATGTTCAATCGGTAACGAATCCGATTGCGATACGGATGCGTCCCATCCCGGAACGTAAACCAGCGTTGTTCCACGCGGTAACGGTGCTCGAAACGTAAGCGATCCAGGTACTGATTGATAATCAGTTGCTCCCACATCCGACCTTCCGTATTCAACGGACCCGCCGACAAATCCTGAAAATCGTAGGTAGCGTACCTACCCCCGGCCATTCCTACCGTAAAATTTTTATTGATGTCGTAGGTAACCCCACCCTTCATTTCATTGTAAAAAAACTGACGGAAAACGCCATTACTACGAGCCTGTACTTCGGCAAAACCGCCCCATTTTTTATCGCCACCGGGTAGTACCAACGTACCAATAAACCAGCTTCCCCAGGGAGCGGCGGGCGTTAAAGAGGTTTGTGCATAGGCCGTAGTACCCAGCAGGAGGCAGGCCCAAAACTTGAAAGATACGCGTAGCTTAGTCACAGAAAAGAATTAAAATCCCACAAAAGTATAGCATGTGACTAAATCATGATTTTACGGATTACATTCTTAACAATTACATAATATAGCTAGTCAACGGGTAAGGCCGTAGTAACCTTGATCTCAGCCATTACGAACACACTTTGCGGGCCGCCAATGTGGGCCAGAGCCGCCAGTTGTTCGACTACAAAGCGGCGGTAATCGTCCATATCTTTCACGATCACTTTCAATAAATAGTCATATGGTCCGGCAATGTTATAACATTCCATCACCTCGGGCAGACTACCAATTTTTGCCTCAAATTCCTGAATAAACGCCTGCGTATGCTCCTTTAGAGAAACCTGGCAAAATGCAATCAGGCTGCGTCCCATTTTTCGGCGGTCAACCAACGCGACATATGCTTTTAAATAGCCTTCGCGTTCGAGGCGTTTGACCCGTTCGTGTACGGGCGTGAGCGAAAGTCCTACTTCCTGAGCCAGTTCTTTGTTGGAAATGAACGCATTGGTTTGTAACAGCGATAGAATACGGCGGTCAATGGGGTCGAGTTGATCCATAGATTATTTTTCTAGTTAGCAGGTAAAAATCATCCATAAATAGAGTATTCCTTTTACCAAAACAGCATTTACTAGATTTGTTTTCTAATTATGACCACAAATTCACAATATATTCACTAAATACCGAACTTTGCAGACAGAAATTTGATAGCATTGATTGATTATGGCATCGAAAGAAACACTAGCAATCCGGGCTCAGGCGGAACGTTCACACAACCGCGAGCACTCGGTTCCCTTATATTTAACGTCCAGTTTTACCTTCGACGACGCCGAAATGGGTCGGGCCATGTTTGCCGATGAAATTGCGGGCAACGTGTATTCCCGGTACTCCAATCCCAACGTGGACGAGTTTATCCGTAAGGTTTGTTTACTGGAAGGCGGCGAAGAAGGGATCGCCTTTGCTTCAGGTATGGCGGCCATTTTCGCCACGTTTGCCGGAAGCCTACAGGCGGGCGATCACGTAGTTGCTTCAAAAGCCCTGTTTGGTTCCGCCATTCAGATTTTGAACAAGATTATGCCGAAATGGGGCGTAACGACTACGTTCGTTGAGGGACACGATCTTTCCCAATGGGAAGCGGCTACGCAGGAAAACACAAAATTTTATTTCTGTGAAAGTCCATCAAATCCTGGTTTAGAGCTGACCGATTTACGAGCCTTGTCAGCCATTGCCAAACGGCATCAGGTCGTGCTGGCCGTTGACAACTGCTTTGCCACGCCAGTCATTCAAAATCCGATTGAACTCGGTGCTGACCTGGTGATGCACTCGGCTACCAAATACATGGATGGCCAGGGTCGCGTACTGGGGGGTATTCTGGTCGGCCGCAAAGATCTGATCGAACCGATTCGTTTCTTCGCCCGTCATACGGGTCCGGCTTTATCGCCGTTTAATGCCTGGGTATTATCGAAAAGTCTGGAAACGCTGTTTGTCCGCATGCGGGCTCATAGTGAAAACGCTCTTACGCTCGCTCGAACCCTAGAAGGCAATGCGGCTTTACAAGCGGTGCATTATCCCTTCTTAGAAAGCCATCCGCAGTATGAATTGGCCAAACAGCAGATGAAATACGGTGGAGCGATTCTTACGCTGGAAGTAAAAGGTGGATTCGAGGCCGTTAATGCGTTGACGCAGCACCTCGAAATTGCCTCGATCTCTCCGAACCTGGGTGACACGCGTACCATTCTAACTCACCCCGCGAGTACGACGCACTCCAAATTAAGTAAAGAAGAACGGGCCGAAGTAGGCATTACCGATGGTCTCGTACGGATTGCGGTAGGTCTGGAAAATATTGACGATCTGATTGAAGATTTTCAGCAGGCCTTAGCCAAAGTAGCGGCTTCGCAGGAAGCTGCTACAGTTTAAGAGCGAATTAAAAGTTTGATTGGGTTTATGCAAAAAGCGGCAGAGAGTTTTCTCTGCCGCTTTTTTGATTACCTCGGTCCTCTGGAACGGGGTCCACCACCCCGGTTTCCAGGATTAGGCTTTGCCCGGAATGAATTATGGTTTCGGAACGAATCATTTCTTCGATACGAATTATTCCGGCGATAAATATCATTTCTCCGATTGTTATAATGCCGATGGCGGTATACCCGCGGCGGAGGTGTTACGTAAACCCGGGGCCGAGCATAATAGGGACGGTAGCCATAAGCGGGTCCGTAGTACCCGCCGTAACTAGGTCCGTAACCTCCGTATCCATCGGAGTAAACGCGTGAGGAACACCCGGTCAGTATACTGCCCAAGGCGACCAATGTTATAATCAGTAGTTTTTTCATGGCTTCTGGCGTTTCTTCTCTGATCTAATTACGTAAGCTACGTTTAAAACAGCCTTATATTCAGCTGTTAAAAAGAGTTAATCCACGAGGTACAGCTTTTTTAAGGGATTCCGCAACCAACCCTTATGAACATGGCCGCACTCTTGCCCAAAGTGACGGAGTCACTAAAAAATCTGTTACACTATGCGGAGGACATTCGCCAACATCACCCAAACGTCTGGAAAAAAGGCGGTAACATCCAGGGTAATGATAGCTATGATACATTAAAAAAAATCGTTCAACGGGGTCACTTTGAAGAGGGGGATGCCGAGTTTATAAAAACCTGGAAGGCTTGGAAAGCTCGTCATACGAACCATACTAATATTGAAGGGATGGTTGCTAGTTTAAAATGGCTGGCTGTACCTGAAGTAGGCTTACGGGAAATGAAAAAGGTGATTAACACTGAAATTGATAAGTCTAACTAGATTACTATTGATCCTATTCCGCTTTTTAAATAAACCAACAACCAATCCATCTACGTATGAAACGTTTAGAAAATCAGGTAGCCGTCATTACGAATGGCACGCAAAGTGCAGCCACTACGCTGGCCGAAATTCTCCGCAATGAAGGAGCTAAAGTACTCTTGGTAGACGAAGACAAAGAAGCTCTGCAAGAGGCCATGCATCGACTGGGCGTTGGCAGTGGGGATGATCTGGGTTATACCATAGGTTCCAGTGAATCAGGTCCCTCAGCGTATGCTCAACAAGCCATTGAGCGTTTTGGCAAAGTGGATCTGTTCATTGCCTTATCGTCGCTTTCATAGGATACAGCAACCTTTCTTTACATTTTTGATTGTTAGCTTCGCCCCGATTTGTAACCCTTGTGGTCAGATCGGGGCGAATGTTGTTCATAAGTGAAAGCCCTTCGTTTAATCTCGCGTCACTAACGCGAAACCATCTCCGCCCCGATCATTCCCTGACGATTTTACATCGGAGCAAGTCCAATCCAAAAACTTTTCAACAATTTTTTCCGATCACTTGTATGGCATGATTTCATCATGCACCTTTGCATTAATTATAATTAGTCTAAATAAATATTAACTCAATTACCTCATCAATCACTTCATTGATTCAGCCTATGAAAAGAATCTGTTTTCAAACGAATTTGAATTCTCCTTTGGGTATTCAAGCCGTCAAAGAAAGTCTGGGTCAACTGGGTATCACCCGATTCAGCGTTGATTTCCTAACGCAGTCACTGGAGGTTTTCAGTGAGTGGATTGCTCCCGAGCGAATTGTAGAAGCCTTGAAGCGTACGGGCGTCACCTGTAAACTGCGGCATATAAAAACGCCTTCATTGGCTGATTAAATTCGATCCTTTTCTCCGATTTAACTCCGGTACTCATGCACCAATCTCATTGTTTCCGTACGCTCACGCAACAGGAAAATGGCTACATCGGCTACTGCGAAGGCTGTCAGACGTACAACCTGGCTTTCAACAATATCTTACTGATTTTCAACGCCGAAGACTTTCAGTATTTTCTGGAAATGCTTCAGGAACGGTGTAACATGAGTTACTTCTCTACCTCACACGGCAAGGAAATTATCATGCGGTCGCCGGTATTGAATCTGAATATTCTGCTCGCTGAATCGGAGCTAGAAGAACTAATTAACATGATGCAGGAAGTCAATCTGATTGTGGAAGCTCATAAAATTCTGTATACCAGTTCACTTAACTAACGGATTTCCATGAGTATTTCCCGCTTCCGTATTCTGCTCTTCTGGGTGTTAACCACCGTGTGCATGATCCTACACTTCAATTTTCACGTAGGCGATTTATTCTACGGCATCAACATTGTTCGTGAAGGAGCCAATGGACAGAAACCCACGTCGCTGGTCATCATCCGATTCATCTTTGAATTATTTCCGCTCATCTGGGCGGTTGCTCTGCTCTATCTTCAATCTATCGAGTGGCGGAGGGTAAACTTCTTCCTCAGCATTCCCTTTACGCTGGCTCACCTGAGTCACGTCGTAGGTGAACTGAAGGAAGGAGACCCTTCGCAACTTTTATTGTTAACCTTCGTCCTGCTGATGAGTATACTGCTGACGATTGAATCCTGGAAGTGGCTTAAAACCCCTGATTATCAATTTACGAACCAGCAAAAATCGAAACCCGTATTCGAATGAAACGCTTTATCTTCACCCTAACCTTGGGTAGTCTGCTTAGTACTGCCTTCGCCCAGAAATCTGCTGACATTCAGGCCATCAAAGGTCAATGTGGTTGTCACGCCATCACTTTTAAATACGCCGAAACGTTCTCTCCCAATCGCGAATACAAATTCAAGGAACGCAAGGAAATGGGTGCCTTGGAATACGTATTCGTGGACGAAGAAACGCCCAATAAACTGGTACTGATGCACCTGCTGGTCATCAACGACAGTACCATTATCAAACACTGGCGGGAAGACTGGAAATTCCAGAATACCGATCTGCTGGCGTACGAACAGGACGCGGAGTGGAAATACAAAGCCCTAAACGCTAATCAAGCCAAAGGCCAGTGGACCCAACAGGTTTTTGAAGTAGACGACAGTCCCCGTTACGAAGGTTCTGCCACCTGGTTCCACGCCGACGGCCGCCATATTTGGGATAATACCACCGACGCTCCCCTGCCCCGCCGCGAATACACGACCCGCAACGACTACAATGTGATGCGTCGCGGCAATCGCATTCTCATCACGGATTACGGCTACTTGCACGATCAGGACAATGCCAAAGTCCTGCGTACGCCCGACGGCGAGAAAATCATTGCCTACGAAAAAGGCATCAATGATTACCACCGCGTCAAGGAAGCGGCCTGTAACTCAGCGAAAGAATGGTGGACGAAACACCGGACGTTCTGGGTGGATGTCCGCAATGTATGGGGTGATCTGATTGCCCAGAAAAAAGGCATTCAACTGGAAAAGAAAATTGACGGCAAAAGTCTTAATCAGTCGCTGGATGAACTTTCGGCGGCGTACCTAAAAGCTCCGAAAGCGACAGTCGCGAATAAAGCCGAAATCAAGGCTACTATTCAGAAGTTTTTGAAAAATAAGGAGTTGGTGGGTTTACGGTAATTCATTTTCGAGTAAGCATATAAAAAGGTCCATGCCGAAACCGGTAAGGACCTTTTTATATGCTTACTCTTTATTTAACTCTTCTAATACGCTACGATTTAAGTAGACAATGCAGGAACGCCAGACACTTACCGTTTTCCTATTTTCTTTACTTAAGTACTTTTCTTTCGCTTCTGGAAATTCGTAGAGAATTTTTATGATATCCCGGTCATTGCAGGCATAACTTACACCCATTAGAAAGTCTACAATAAACCCTAGATGATTAACTCCGTATTGCACGGGATCTAATGGATCATCGATTAGAAAAAACCTTCCCGTTTCTCGTACCAAAGCAAAATAGTCAGCTCCTTTAAGATATGTTTCAGCATTAAGGTATAATTGTTTACCATCAGAATAAGCTAAAAGTTTCTTCCTTTTTTGACATCTTTCGAAACTTTAACAGCTATTCGATTTTCAAATAAGGAGCGTTTCTTCAAATCAGCAAAAGCAATAGTAGGCTGATTTTTTAGCAATTCGGTAATGGTAGTATATCCACCCGGTATAAATTCTTTTTTTTCGAACAGTTCTGCTACTCTCGGTTCTCCTGCCCACTCCTGAAATACTGACTCATGTTTTTGATTCTTCCAGTCCGTCCCAGCAAAATGCTTGAGATACATTTTAAATAACTTTTGCAGGGTTTTCATATAGAAATCTTCTTTATTTCGAGTCCCTCCTGAAAAACCGTAGCGGTAAGCTCGAAGACGCTTTACATTACCCAATGAATCTTTTCGGGCCAGCGTCATGGCTAGAGTAACATCAAATAATCCTCATAACCCTTTTTTCTCATCGCTAACCCATAATTCATCAATAATTAACGTAAGCGGCTCACCTTGAGTAGAAAAATTTCTCTGTAAATACCCCTTCAGGTACGTGGGTAACTGGTCCGGGAAATTACACTCCAAAACATTCTTTGTTTTACCATCCTGAACTACGCCAATGTGTGGTTTTATTTGACGAGCATCAATAACTGTATCAATTATAAATCCAGGAGATTCAATAGCCAGTGGTTCTTCCGGCAATTGCAAGATGCGTTGGGCTTGGACAGTGAACCCGCATACTAAGACCAGATAACTAAATAATAATTTTTTAAATATACTTTTACTCATTCGTGAAAATAGATTAATGGATTGATTAGGTTAAGATAAAGTCCACAAAAAAAGCAATCTGAAAACTCAGACTACTTTTTTGTACCCATTATTTTTGAATTTATTAGAACAGAGCTTTATTCCGATCAATCAAAGCCGTCAATCGCTGTACCGAAGCCGCCGACCGCATGCCATCCGCCGGAGTATTCACTACATAATCAAGCAGTCGATCCAGCGTAGTAGTCGCCACGTGCATACGCGTGTCGGACGAGCCGTAGTAGATAAATACCGTACCGTCGTCGTCCAGAATCCAGCCGTTAGAAAAGACCACGTTCGATACGTCGCCGATCCGTTCGTCCCCTTCGGGAGCCAGCATGTAACCCGCCGGTTTATAAATCACCTTCGTCAGATCGTGTAGGTCCGTCATGAATGTATACAGCACGTATCGCAAGCCCGCCGCCGTATTTCGCACGCCATGAGCCAAATGAAGCCAGCCCAGCGACGTTTTTAGCGGAGCCGGTCCCTGACCATTTTTAACTTCGTATACCGTATGATAGTCTTTCGGATCGATGACCGTCTCCTGCGTAATGATGGCTTTTTCCATTGAATCCGCCAGGGCCAGGGCAATGCCTCCGCCCGTACCCGCCTGAATAAATCCATCCTGCGGCCGGGTATAAAACGCGTACTTGCCTTTCACCCATTCGGGATGTAATACTACATTGCGTTGCTGCGGCGAGGGGGTTTGCAGATCGGGTAATCGCTCCCAGGTTTTTAAGTCACGGGTCCGGGCGATACCGCACTGGGCAATTGCCGCCGATTCATCGCCGGGTTGGGCGTTCGGGTCTTTACGTTCGGTACAGAACAGGCCATAAATCCAGCCATCTTCGTGTGGTACGACCCGCATGTCGTAGACATTGACGTCCGGTTCATCGGTTTCGGGCATGGTAATGGGATACTCCCAAAACTGAAACTGATCAATTCCGTTGGGACTTTCAGCTACGGCAAAGAATGATTTTCGATCCAGTCCTTCCACTCGCAGAATCAGCAGATACTTGTCTTCTATTTTGATGGCCCCGGCATTGAAGGTAGCATTGATACCGAAACGCTCCATCAGAAACGGATTGGTTTCGGGATTCAGATCATACCGCCAGAAAAGCGGCGTATGGGCAGCCGTTACGATGGGATACTGATAGCGATCGAACAGACCATTACCCAGATCTGCCTTCACGTTGGGACGTCTGATCAGTCTATCGTGGGCTTCCTCCAACTGAGCAAGCCGTTCATGAAAGGTCATTTAAGGTTTTAGTTAAACGGTGAGCGGAAACCTTTGAGGCAGGTTCTTCCGTCGGTAAGCGATCCCACCAGGTTTTCTTCAAAATCACTACACAAAGGCCCAATACACCCAGGGTTATCGTCAGCTCAACGTTCATTTTCAAAATCAGATACATGGGTACCAGCGTCAGTGCACACTGAGCGATAATCCCAATGATGACATTAAAGGCGTCTCGACCAAACGCTTCATTGGGCCGAAAATCGGGGTCTTCGACCTGTACCTGTCGCTGAATGGGCTTCCAGAAACCCCAAGGACGTACGGTCCGGTAAAAGGTGATCAGCGTCTGCCGATCCGTCGGCGGCGTTACCAGCGAGCCAATGATACACCCCGCCAGCGAAAGCAGAAACAGCAGCGGGAAATAGTACAGACTCAGTGTTTCGCGGAACACATAAGGGAAAATCAGAGCCGGAACGATTCCCGCCAGCATGCCCCAGAAAAAGCCATTGGCATTAAATCGCCACCAGTGCCACTTCAATACATTGGCCGCAACGTAACCGCCGTACAAAGCCGAGACGATCCATTGCAGAATACTATTGACGTCTTTGGCGAACAGTCCTAGCAGAATACCGACGCTGGCTACTACCAGTCCAGAGAAGTAATTCATCCGGGAAATACGGCTATTGCTGGCTCCGGGGTCGATGTATTTCAGGTAAATGTCATTCACTACGTAGGCCTGAGCGGCATTGAGCGTACCGGCAAAGGTGCCCATAAACGCCGCCAGTAATCCAGCCAGCAGCAGCCCCATCAGTCCGGCGGGTACGAACTGCAAAATGGACGCAGGCAGGATTTTCTCGAAATCAATACCCCGCGGCGTATGCAAGCCCAGCTGATCGAAATGCAGCAGAGCCAGTACCGTCAAACCCATGACCATCGCGTACCGTACGGGCAGTAGCACGATGGAGACAATCCCACTCATCTTGGCGGCTTCCTGGGGTGATTTGGTGGATAAAATTTTCTGCATATCGTAATTCGGAGCCGGTCCGGCCAGACTCGCCAGAATACCCTTGAAGGTCATCATCATGAAGAAGATTCCGAACAGGGAAAAACCATCCGACTTGATTTTGGTATTCACTTCTTCCAGAATCCCCGACCAGTTCAGATCATCAAGTTTCCAACCGAAAAAGGGCGTATACCAGCCCTGCGGCACTTCCAGCGTTCTACCGGAAAGCTGTTGCATGGCAATGACGGCAATTACGAAAGCCGAAATCGTCATGATGCCGTACTTGAGCACATCGCCAATCACAATGCTCGTCATGCCACCCAAAATGGCGTAAAATACGGCAAAGGCGGTGAAGATGATGCCGTAGAAAGGTCCCACGTACTCCGGAGCGATGCGGAACGGCAGGTACGGAGCAATGCTTTCAAACGGAATAAAAATTTCCATGAATTTGCCCAAACCCACAAAACCATACGCCAAAAACCCCAGGCAACTCAACAGGGCAAACACGACGACGATCGTATGCGAGGCCGTTACCCCAGGCCCCTTTCCAAATCGCGTTCCGATCCATTCGGCTCCGGTCGTCACGTTTGAACGGCGTAGCCAGACCGACAGGTACATCATCATAAAAACCTGATTGAATACGGGCCAGAGCCAGGGAATCCAGAGGCTTTTTAGTCCGTACACAAAAGCCAGTGAGACCATCCACATGGTACCGGAAATGTCGAACATATCCGAGGCGTTCGACAGACCCAGCATATACCACGGCAGGGTCTTACCGCCCAGCATATACGCCTCCTTGTTGCGGGAAGCCCTTTTTTTGAGGACTAATCCCAGCACAATGACTGCCACCAGATAGATGATGATGATACAAAAGTCCAGTAGGGATAATTTCATGATTGCTCCGTTGCTAGCTAACCAACTCAGTATACGTTAGGCAAGTTCCGGAGAGTCATGCATGAGCCGAATACTTAGCGGTAGAGTTGGGCAGCAGCCGTTTTCTTTTGGAGGTAAACGTCCGATTGCTGGGAAAATTTCTTAAAATCTTCCGCAGTGGCTTGTCCGGCGTAGGGAGCGTAAAAGTGTCCCGGGTTGCCATTTCGCCAAACCAGCACGTAAGATAAACCCGCGTTTTTGATAATCGGTGCTAGTACCTGCGTCCACCAGTTGGGCTGGGGCAGTTTTTCGAGGCCAGTTTCGGTGATGGCGTATACTTTTTTCTTTTCCTGCCCCACCTCTTTCAGGATCTCCACCATTTGACGCGTATTCGCTACAAAATGGTCAGGCTGACCGGGTTGCGGACGGTGGTAAATGTCAAAACCAACGATGTCGATATACGCATCGCCGGGATAGCGTTCGAGGTATTCTTCTTTCGTCGGGAAACGGTCGGTCGAATACGCATACAGTACATTATGAACGTCTTTTTTATCGCGTAAATACTCGACGGTGTATCGCCACAATTGCACGTATTCGTCTACGGTAGCGTGGGCTTTCCCCCACCAGAACCAGCTACCCGTATGCTCGTGGAAGGGCCGGAAGATCACCGGGATGGCTTCGCCTTTGGGTCCTTTCAGGCTTTTGAAATAAGCCGCGACCCGATCCAGCCAGGCATCGTACCGTTGCTGAGCCTGCGAATCACTGAAGAGTGCACGAATGGTGAAATCTACTTTATCCCAGCTCGTTTTCGTAGGGTCGGTTGGGTTGTTTAGGTGCCAGCTAAACGTATTAACCCCTCCCTGAGCGTAGACCTGCTCCACAAATTTCCGCTGACTTTCGAACGGAATCCCGTCGATTTCGTGAGTACTATCGAATTCAATCCGGCCCAAATCCCAGCCGAATACGGCGGGGTACTCGCCCACGACCTCCTTCACATCCGAACGACCGGCTTCGGCCCGCCAGTTCACGCCATACCCCAGATCGTCCTGATGGCCGAACATGGTTCCCTTTTTCGCCAGCTTCTGCAAATTGGTATACAGATTCCGGGTTTCTTTCGTGGCTTTTTTATCAATGGGGGCGGTCTGAGCACCGAGGCTCCCCGCGTATAAAGTCAAACAAACCAGAGCCGTACGTAACATCATTTTTTTCGTTTAAAGATAAAACAAAGGCTTCTACCCGATTCGAATAGAAGCCTTTGTTTGGTTATTGGTTGTTAGTTGCCTGACTAGTACTATCGTTCGTTGAGGTGCGATTCGGATCTGATTAGTGGTTTACAAATAATCGATCGTATGTACCTGACTGCTTAAAAACTAAAAACCAACAACCCAATTAATACCCCGGATTCTGCTCCAGACCCCAGGATTGTACTTCGTTTGCCGGAATCGGCAGTACCGGGATGGAATTAACCGAACCCTTAATGCTATGACTCATCGCGGAAGAACGAATCGAAGCGGGTAGTGAGTTAAAGTACGTTCCGGTACGAACCTGATCCCAGAAGTGCAGGGCTTCCATACCCAGCTCTACGCGACGCTCGTGGTAAATGGCGTCCAGCAAAGCCGTTCCCGTTACCGTAGCGGCGATCGGCGGTAAAGCCGAAGCGGGCGTATTGGCGGGTTCGTAGGTCATGGTATTGAGTTTCGAACCTTTAGGTAGCGTAGACTTACGAGCCCGGTCACGAATCTGATTCAGGATTGTACGAGCTTCGCTTTCGTTGCCCAGGTGAGCGGCGGCTTCGGCTCGCATCAGCAACACGTCCGCGTACCGCAATTTACGAATGTTTTGCGGCGACTGCGAAGGTTGCGTAGGCTTGATGATGGCCGCTTTCCGGTTCAGGAAACCCGTTGAGTTTTCGGAAGGGAAGTTGATCACCTGCTCGATACCCGTAACGATGTCGCCCGTTTTGTAGATCGTAGCGGCTTTACGGGGATCATTCGCTTCAAAGGCATTCACCAGACTTTGCGTCGGGTTATTGAAGCCCCAACCCCAGGTATTCCGGTTGTTCTGAATCTGGTTGTTGTTCGTTCCAGAACGCTGGATACCCCAGGTTACGTTAGATTCGGCAAACTGAATTTCGAACAATGATTCCGCATTGTTTTCATTTTCACCTTCCTGAATCGCGGCGTAGTTGTCGGTCAACGCATACTGTCCCGATTTGGCAATTACATCGGTCAGATCGTATAACTCTTTCCAGGTATGACCCCGGGGATTGTCGGTTCCCATTTGATACAGGATCGCACGGGCCAGGAATCCATTGGCAGCTCCTTTGGTCGCACGACCGGCGTCTGCCGCTTCGTAGGCATTTTTCTCGGGTAACAGTTCAGCGGCTTTCTTGAAATCGGCTTCAATGAACGCATACGTTTCGCTCAGGGTAGAACGCTTGGTATTGCTGTAATCCGAAGGCTGCACGGGTTTCGTGAACAAAGGCAGTCCGCCGTACAAACGCAGCATGTAGAAATAACTGTAGCCCCGAATGAAGTACGCCTCGCCCATCAAACGATTTTTCAGCGTTGCATCAATGGGTGAATTTTCCAGGTTTTGCAGCAACAGGTTCGTCCGATAAATCGCCTGGAACATGTTTTGCCAAACGGCCTGAGCGATGGTGTTGGTACCCGTAGCCCGCCATTCCTTCAGCTCCTGCAGGGGAGGCATATCGCCCGGCGTACTACCTTTTTCGGCATCTTCCGACAGTACATCCCCGAACATCCACTCGTAGTTGTGGTTGACATAGTTGCCCAAGCCATCGTTTCCTTCGTCGTAAGCCAGGACGTCATAGGCCGCGTTAACGGCCAGGATGGCATTATTGGGATCGGTATAAAAGTTCTGGTCCGTATCCTGGCCCAGCGGATTTTTATCCAGAAAATCGCTGCAGCTCTGCATCGTACCGCTGGTAGCCAGCAGCAAAGCCACGATGATATATTTGAATTTCATTTTTTTCAGTTTTCAGTTTTCGGTTTGCTGTTTTCAGTTCTGCGAGGCTTGCAGTGAAAACAGTAAACCGAAATCTCTTTGTTAATTCTTTGTTCACTGCTTTCAGTCCTCTGCGACTTGCATTGAAAACTGAAAACAGTAAACCGAAAACTATCTTAGAAATTGAGCGTTAGCCCGGCACGCCAGGTTTGGGGTTGGGGGTAGGTTCCTACGTCCACACCCACAGCCAGTGGGTTGTAGCTCCGGTTGTAACCATACTCACCGATTTCGGGATCCAGACCTTTGTAGCCCGTTACGGTCAGGAGGTTATCTACCGAAACGTAGGCCCGTACCGTTGACATTTTCCAGCGATCCGTTACCACTTTCGGAATAGTATATCCCAGCGTTACGTTCCGCAGACGCAAGTAATCTCCACTTTGTACGAAACGATCACTGAAGCGGTAGTTGGCATTGGCATCCTTCGCCGTCATGCGGGGTTCGTTCGTGTTCGTATTCTCAGGCGTCCAGCGGTTGAGGCGATCCGTAACCGAATTCCAGGTACCCATTGAGCTACGGGTAAAGTAATCCAGTGCATTCACTACTTCTACACCTTGTACACCCTGGAAGAATAAACGAAGATCAAAGTTTTTGTAACCCAGCGTTGCGTTGAAACCGTAACTGAATTTCGGCGTAGCACTACCCAGGTATACGCGGTCCTTATCGTTAATAACTCCGTCGTTATTCGCATCTACGAAGCGTACATCGCCCGCTTTGGCCAGGTTTTCGCTACCAATTCCGTATTTTGTATTGTAGGCATTCGCTTCTTCCTGCGTTCTGAAAATCCCATCGGTTTTCAAGCCGTAGAAGTAAGCGATTTCGCGACCCACCGACGTACGGGTAATGTTACCCCAGTTACTGATGACGTTGGCCGATTCAATGCCTGTACCCCCACCGAGGCTGGTTACTTCGTTTTTGATCTTCGTGAAGTTCACACCCACATCGTAGCGGAACGCCCCTACTTCATTGCGATAGTTCAAGGCTAATTCGATACCGTTGTTCCGCATGCTACCGGCATTGACGTACGGAGGTCCTACGCCGATGAACACGGGTACGGGAACCCGAACAATCATGTCAGCCGTATTCTTGATGAAGTAATCGGCCGTTAAACTCAGGCTATGATTAAAGAAATCTGCGTCGATACCAATGTTGGAGCTCGTCGTCGTTTCCCACTTCAGGTTCGGGTTGCTCGCCATCGTTGGAGCGAAACCTTCCACGATCTGGTCGCCGAATACGTAGCGGTTACCACCAGAAATCGTCGTTACGTACCCGTAGTTATTGGCTGAGTTTTGGTTACCTACCTGACCCCATCCGGCCCGTACTTTCAGGTTACTGATGGCTTTGATATTGGCCATGAAGGGCTCATCCGTTACGTTCCAGCCGAAAGCAAAAGCCGGGAAAATACCCCAACGATTTCCTTTCAGGAAGCGGGAAGAACCATCATACCGCAGCGTAGCCGTCAACATGTACTTCTCGTTGTAGCTATAGTTCGCCCGACCAAAGAACGAAAGCAGGGATTCATCCGAAGGCGGTGTAGTCGTCGGAATTACGTTTGGATTACGGCTGGAGGACAAGTACCGCAGATCGGTATTGTCCGGTACATTATAGGCCGTCATACCAATGTTATCGAAGGTACTGCGTTGAGCTTCCGTACCAATCATACCGCCTACGTGGTGCTTACCAAAGTCATTATCGTAGGTCAGGTAAGTAGAAGATACCCACTGCGTCTGCTCACTCCGATACTCCGTCAACTGGCTGTTGGGACGTAATTCTTTGATGTCCAGGAAAAACTCGGGCAGATACTGCTTGTTGTGAACGTTTTTGTAATTAACGCCAAATTGTGAACGCAGTTTGAAATGTTTCAGGAACGAAGCCTCTACGTAGGCGTTGGCGTTCAGCAGACTTTCGTAGCCTTTGTTACCGGACATTTCACTCGCGGCACGAGCCGGGTTGTTTTCCTGCGATACAATCGTACGACCCCAGTTATTGGTTTCCGGGTTCCAGGCGGGCGTAATAGGTTCCGCCCGCAAAGCCGTAGTCAGCACCCCAGCGAACAGGTCATTGTTGGTAAACGTCTTGTTCGTACGGGAAAACGCTCCGGAGATACCACCCGTCAACCAGTTGTTGAAAGTATAATCGTTATTGAAACGCAGGAAATACTTTCGTAAGGAAGAATTCTTCACAATCCCGTCCTGACCGAAATACGTACCCGTCAGGCTATAGCGTGACTTGTCCGTACCTCCCAGTACGTTCAGGCTGTAGTTCTGAATAGAACCCGTTTGCATCACTTCTTTCTGCCAATCCGTACCCTGCATGTTGGTTTGAGCGGCATTATTGAGTAGACGATATTCCGCACCATTCGGGTCCAGTACCGTTCCGTCGTTGCGGTACGCTTCCAGACGAAGGGTTCCGTACTGAGCAGCATTCAGCATATTCAGTTTGTTCCAGGCGTTCTGTACCCCGGCGTAACCATCCAGCGTAAAGCGGGTTGGGCCGGAACGACCACGTTTAGTCGTAATCAAAACCACCCCGTTGGCTCCGCGAGAACCGTAAATAGCCGTAGCTGAAGCATCTTTCAGGATTTCCATGGAAGCAATATCCGTAGGAGCCAGGAAGCTGATGTCTCCAGTCTGGAAACCGTCCACTACGTACAGAGGATCCGAGTTGTTGATTGTACCAACCCCGCGTATCCGAATCCGGCTGGCACCACCGGGTTCCCCCGAGTTAGCCGTTACGTCTACCCCGGCTACGCGGCCCTGAATGGCCTGCGTTACGTTGGGCGTAGCAATCTGCGTGAGTTGTTCCGACTTGATGGAAGCAACCGAACCCGTCAAATCACTTTTCCGGGCTGAACCGTACCCAATAACGACAACCTCATCGAGCGATTTGCTATCGGATTGCAATACAATCGTGTAAGTTGATTCGTTCGTGACCGGAATTTCCTGCGTCTGCATACCGACAAAAGATACCACCAGCGTGGTAGCATTGGCGGGGATGCTCAGGGTAAAGCGTCCTTCAACATTGGTGTTAGTTCCAAGGGTGGTTCCCTTGATGGAAAGGCTTACGCCGGGGAGTAACTCCCCTTTCTCGTCAGCCACAGTACCGGAGATGGTCCGGTTTTGAGCGAATAGAGTTCCGAAGCACCCTAGAAGCATCAATCCTGAGAAGAAAAGATAAAGTTTAAAACGATTCATAGAGTCAAATTTTTCGCAACAAAAGTATGCGTCAATTTTATCATTGCACTAACACAATTTTATCATTTACTTGAACATATTTTCATTTTTATCAGTCATAAATTATCATTATATATCGATTAATTGCAATGATCGCCGAATAGTGCCATATTTTTCTTTGATTATTCAAACAGAATACCAAACAAAAAGTAACTTTGTACTAATACTATGTTATCAAAACTTTTGCTAATCGCTAAAACCTCTTTTACCTTTGCTTTATGAGTAATCTGTACCGCGAAATCACACCGCTTACCCAGCATGACTGCTTTACGCTGTTTGCCCGGGTTAAGTCTGATTTTGATTTCCCACTACACTATCACGAAGAATTCGAGCTGAATTT
The DNA here is from genome assembly GCF_048595215.1 of Siphonobacter sp. Classification (NCBI taxonomy): domain Bacteria; kingdom Pseudomonadati; phylum Bacteroidota; class Cytophagia; order Cytophagales; family Cytophagaceae; genus Siphonobacter; species Siphonobacter sp. The sequence goes on along the minus strand of NZ_JBMDWJ010000195.1, from coordinate 53,369 downwards.
TATCGCCCGTGGACCCGGCATCAAACGGATCATTGGCGATCATTCCGAAGTGATCGAAGATCTGGAGCTGGTACTAGTAGGCACTAATCTCCCCCACGGCTGGTTTCTGCACCAGTGCGAAAACAAGGAGATTCGGGAAATTACGATTCAGTTTCACCGCGACCTGTTCGACGAAAAATTTCTGCGTCGGAATCAGTTGACGTTTATTCGGATTTTGCTGGAACGAGCGGCCAAAGGGGTATTGTTTTCGCGGGAAACGATTGAAGCGGTACGGCCCCGGCTGGAAGCCCTTACCCAGAAGAGCGGCTTTGATTCGGTACTCGACCTGATGTCGATTCTGCACGATTTGTCGATTTCCCGGAACATGCGTACCCTTTCCAATGCCTCCTTCACGCACGATCCCTTTCATTATAATAGTCGTCGTATCGAAAAAGCCTTCGAGTACATGCGGGCCCATTACGACAAGAAAATCACCCTAGCCGATGTCGCCAAAGTAGCCAGTATGCCGGAAGTGTCGTTCAGTCGTTTTATCAAAAAAAGTACGGGAAAAACGTTCGTCGATAGTCTCAACGAGATTCGGCTGGGCCATGCCTCACGCATGCTCATCGATACTACGCAGACCATCGCCGAGGTATCTTATAAATGCGGGTTTAACAACTTATCCTATTTTAATCGTACCTTTTTAAAGAAAAATGGCTGTACGCCGCGGGAATTTCGGAGTAACTATTCCGGCTCGCGGGTCTTTGTATAAAATACCACGCTTACCGTTTATTTTTACTTGAATCAAACCTCTAAATCAGGTTCCATTGCAGCCTTCTTTGGCTTAAAGGCTTTGGTTCCGACTAACTAACTCTCTAATTCATTCTTTGTGGAACGTAGAATCGCATTAAAAAACATGGCCGCTGCGTTTGGCGGTCTGCTGAGCCTCCCCTCCTGGGCTCAGCACTGGACGCCCGAGACGGTGGCGGGTTCTCCCTTGCTTTCCGCTTTGGAAGAATCCACGCTAGCCGACCTGGCCGAAACCATTATTCCGGAAACGGATATTCCCGGAGCGAAAAGCCTGGGCGTTCCCGCTTACATTCAGAAGATCGTCAATGATTGTATGGATACGAAAGCTCAGGAAACGCTGAAAAACGGTCTTTACACGGTCAGCGATCTGGCCCAGAAGAGTTCAGGAGGCAAAACGTTTTCGGGCATGGATACCAATCAGCGACTGAATTTTCTCAATCAGCTGAACGCCGGAGCCGATGAAGAAACCAAAGACTTTTTCAAACTGGTCAAAAGCCTGACCATTCGCGGCTTTACCACTTCGGAGTACTTCCAGACCAATATCAATCATTACCAACTCGTACCCGGCTTTTACCACGGCTGCGTCCCCGTTTCAACTGGCAAATAACGATCATGACTATACTGGAATCAACGGCAGCCAATCAATACGATGCAATCGTGGTTGGTTCGGGCATCAGCGGAGGCTGGGCCGCCAAAGAATTAACGAAACACGGGCTGCGAACGCTGGTACTGGAGCGGGGAAGGGACGTGAAACATGTAACCGATTACCCCACGGGCATGATGAGCCCCTGGGAGTTTGAGCACCGCACCCAGCTTCCCCTGGAAATAAAAGAAGCTAACCCGATCGTGAGCAAGTGTTATGCCTTTTACGAAGGCAGTACGCACTTTTTCGTGAAAGATGCCGAACACCCGTACGTGCAGGAAAAGCCCTTTGACTGGATTCGCGGCTATCAGGTAGGTGGAAAATCCCTGCTCTGGGCCCGCCAGACGCAGCGGTGGAGTGATTTCGATTTCGAAGGCCCCGCCCGCGACGGCTTTGCCGTTGACTGGCCCATTCGTTACGCGGATATTGCTCCCTGGTACAGTTACGTAGAGAAATTCGCTGGTATTTCCGGTAATAAAGACGGTCTGCCCAACCTGCCCGACGGCGAGTTTCAGAAGCCCCACGAAATGAACTGCGTGGAAGATTATTTCCAGAAGCAGATCGCTAGCAAATACAAGGACCGGAACGTGATTCAGGGCCGTTGTGCTCACCTAACCGAACCAAAAGATATTCACTTCCAGCAGGGCCGGGCTCAGTGTCAGCACCGTACCATCTGCGAGCGGGGTTGTCCCTTCGGTGGTTATTTTAGTAGTAACGCCTCTACAATTCCTTGGGCCGCCAAAACGGGCAAAATGACCCTGCGGCCTAATTCCGTCGTGCACTCGATTATTTACGACGAGAAAAAAGGTAAAGCAACGGGCGTTCGGGTGATCGATGCGAATACCAAGAAAATGACGGAGTACTACGCCCGCATCATTTTTGTCAACGCAGCGGCTCTCAATACCAACCTCGTACTCCTGAACTCAACGTCGAACCGCTTCCCTAACGGATTGGGTAACGACAGCGGTGTGCTGGGCAAGTACGTGGCCTTCCACAACTACCGGGCTACGATTTCAGCCGAATACGATGGTTTCCTGGATATGAAAACCGAAGGTCGTCGTCCCAATAGTCCGTACATTCCGCGTTTCCGGAACGTGCATAAGCAGGAGACCAACTTCCTGCGGGGCTATGCCGCGGGCTTCAACGCCGGTCGGGGTACGTATACCAATCAGGACGGCATCGGTGCGGATCTGAAGAAAAACCTGATGAATCCCTCCTGGGGCGGCTGGCACGTAGGCTCCCACATGATGGGCGAAACCATCCCGAAAGAGAACAGCACCGTTCAGCTTGATCCGAATAAGAAAGATCCGTTTGGCATCCCGCAATTGGCCATCAACATGTTCTACGATGACAATGACGAGAAGATGATCAAGGATTTCCACGAGCAGTTCACCGAAATGTATACGGCGGCTGGTTTCAAGAACATCCGTACCCGCGATTCCAAGCAGGCTCCGGGACTGGACATTCACGAAATGGGCGGCGTTCGGATGGGTAAAGACCCTAAAACATCGATGCTCAACAAGTGGAATCAGCTACACGCCTGCAAGAACGTGTTCGTCACGGATGGGGCTTCGATGACTTCTACGTCGACGCAAAACCCTTCGCTAACGTACATGGCTCTGACAGCCCGTGCGGTTGATTACGCCGTGAAGGAAATGAAGAAGCAAAACCTGTAATTTCAGGATAGAAGTCTGATTCTGAGGTCTGGTACACGTCGTATCAGACCTCTTTTGTTATAGCCCTAGCCTACGGTTTTGGTAATAATTTCTTAATCCATCCGGCCTTAGACCCGCTAGGAACGAATCCTATCTTTACTGGAAATATCCAGCGATATGATTTCCCTCATTACCACCTTCGCTTTCGCTCAGGCCCTCATTGGTTTGTACGTCTTACCCAAGCAGACCATCTTCAGTCGTCAGTACTTATACCTAAAAACATTGATTGCCCTGATCAGTATTCACCTGGGCGTCAAACTGTTTCTGCTCTCGGTCCTGAACGATCCGTATCTGTTTGGCCGGCTCAACAGCTTTACCACCTTTTCTTACGGACCGCTGCTGTATTTTCAGTATCTACAGTTCAAAGGCAAATCCCTTACCCGAACGCATAAAGTCCTCCACCTCGTACCGTTTGTCTTCGCTTTTACGCTGTACGTTTCCTGCCTGGTTGGACAAATTCCCAGCAAAAATCCGGCTTTGTTTCAGCAGATTTTCGAAGTATTTGTCTACCTGCTTATGGTTTCCGTCGCCAGCTATACGACCTGGTTGCTCTGGAAACTCGTACCGGATACGCAGCTATCCCGCCGCGAACGGAATCTGTTACTCCAGTGCAGTGCCTTTTTCATGAGTTCGGTTTTCATAGGCTACTGTACATCTTTTTTCAATGCCTGGCTGGGTACACACTGGGACGCCCATTTTTTCCCCTACCTCGCGTTCGGGATCATTTGCTGGATTTGTCTGCGTTTTTTTCTGACGCAGAACTATACCCAGTCCAAACCAGCCGAAACCGCTCGTGAAACCTATGAAAAATCAGGCCTTTCGGACGCTCAACTACAGACGTACTTCGAAGCTCTGGAGCAGCTCATGCGACGGGAAAAACCCTTCCATAATCCCGATCTTTCGCTGGATGATTTAGCCCAATCCCTGAAAATCTCCCGGCAGCAATTGTCGCAGGTTTTGAATCAGAAAGCCGAGAAGAATTTTTACGCTTACGTGAATGATTTCCGCGTCCAGGAAATGATCGTTTTACTGAAAAACCATCCCGGTGAAAAAATCGCGGAGCTAGCTCATCAGGTGGGCTTTCAGTCGAAGACCACGCTGAATACCTATTTCAGGAAAGTGACCGGGTACAGTCCCACGCAGTACCAGCAGTTTCTGAGCAGTCCCATCTCGGAGCCATCCAAAATTTAACAATTCGTTAAAATTCACAAATACCTAATTTCCAGTAGTTTACAAGAACGAAAAGTTCAAGCCGAACGGGCAGGTTCGCCCCGATCGGCCTGAACTTTTTTCTTTTTCCACGCCCCTAGCTTCGCTGCCGAAACACAACGACACCCCTATGCGATTGAAACCATTACTCTTTAGCCTGCTGCTTTGCCTGAGCGGGACCCTTGCATTCGGTCAACATTCGGGCTCCGTAACGGGACGAATCGAGGACGAAAACGGCCCCTTGCCCGGAGCGGCGATTCGCTTGAAAGGTACCTCACAGGGAACGGTAACCGATCTAAGCGGAGCCTTCCGATTGACAAATGTACCCGCCGGACCGATTACGCTGGCGGCTGGCTACATTGGCTACCAAACGGCCGAACTAACGGTGCAGGCAACGACGGGCGAAGTAGTCATTCCCATCATCAAACTCACGCCCGAAGGGAAAGCTTTATCGGATGTCGTGGTTCGCGGCACAATGGCGGCGTCACAGATCAAGGCGATGAGTATCAAACGAAATTCCCTCGCCATGATGGACGTAATGGCCGCCGATGCCATTGGGAAATTACCCGACCGTAACGCTGCCGAAGCCGTCCAGCGGATGCCCGGCGTAGCGGTGGCCCGGTACCACGGCGAGGCTGATCAGGCGACGGTGCGGGGCGTTCCCTTTAGCTGGACTTCTACCCTGCTCAACGGTACCCGCATGCCCAGTGCCAGTGTGGGCGGTAGCCGGAATGCGGTACTCGATGCCGTTCCGTCCGAGATCATCCAGTACGTACAAGTGGCCAAAGCCCTGACGCCCGATATGGAAGGTGATGCCATTGGCGGTTCAATCAATTTTGTAACACGAGTCGCTCCGGAGTTTCGCAAGCTGAGCGTGAGTGCGGCCGGTGGCTACAACAATTTCTCGAAAGACGGTACTTATAATGCTTCCATTACCTACGGCGACCGATTTATGAAAGGCAAGCTGGGCGTGATGCTAACGGCGGCTATCTGGGATCGGCAGTGGGGAACGGATGAGTACGTGGTATCATACAACACGGGCTTGCCAGTTCCGGAGCAACGGTACTCTTTGAACAGCTTACTGCTGAAACGATACATGGGTAAACGCCAGACGTACGGACTTAACGCTGGGCTGGAATACCGTTTCAACGAGAAGCACCGAATCTTCGGGCGGGCCTTACACGACAAGTTCAACGATATTCGTCCGGTATACGAGTCGTATTTGCTTTTCAATACCAATGAGTACCAATTGAATTACCGCTACTCCTACTACCAGACGCGAATTGATGGCGGTGAAATGGGTGGCGAACATCAGTTGGCCTCGCGGTTGAAACTGGACTGGTCGGCGTCCAACTACGTTAGTGAATTTTACATCGATACTCCGCCAACGCTTCCTAAGGATAAACGCGGCTTACCCATTGCCACTTTCAAACAAAAACTCACGAAAGGCTTCGGCGGTCAGGCTTCGGATGGCAAACGGTATCTCTCCTTCGATTCGCCCAATGGCGTAGGCGACGATCCGATGCATATTCTTCCCCATCTAAACGATCCTACGGAACTCATGAATCCGGATCAGTTAACGTTACGCCAACTCGTGATTGCTCAGTTGGGAACGAAGGAAGCCGATCGGGTCGCTCAAGCCAATGTCAAGTATGATGTTTCGTCCCGGTTTTCTCTGAAAGTGGGCGGTAAATTCCGTCATAAATACAAAGAATCCCAAAATACCTCGCTGGTGTATTTACCCGGAGCCGCAGCGGGTATTCCCAACTCCCCTCCGCTGGTACCGCTGAGTCAGCTCGAACGCACGGATTTTCCGGTACGTCAGAATTTCTTTCGAAATCTGGGTAGTTCGTACGATGCTTTTGCCATGAATAGTCTGACTAAAAATCAGCTTTTCGATCTCTTTTCACCGGAATTCCAGCAAGCTACGAAGGCTCGCGATGTTTCACCGATATCGAGTGCTACGGGACGTTTTGATGGGACGGAAGATGTACTGGCCCTGTACCTCATGGGCGAGTGGAACGTAACGCCTAAACTTAAGCTTTTTGGCGGGGTGCGGAACGAACATACGACGGTAAAACTGAATGGCTCGTCGTACAAACGGGAAACGATTACGGAAAACGGACAGTCGAAAAGCGTAGAGACAGTGACTCCTACTAAGGTGAAGAATGATTACCACGCCTTTTTGCCGATGATTCATGTGAAGTACACGCCGACGCAAAAATCCGTACTTCGGGCGGCCTTTACGCGTACCTTCATTCGTCCCAACTTTTCGGATTTAAATCCGGGTGAGAACATTAACACTACGACCAATCCCATTAGTATCTCTCGGGGGAATATTAATCTGAAGCCCACTTTCGCCAGCAATTTTGATGTGATGGGTGAATATTACTTCGACAACATCGGCTTGCTGACGGGCGGCTTGTTCTACAAAAAGATCAAGGATTACAGTTTCAGTAATCAGACGGTAGAAACCTACAATGGCTTACAGGCCCTCATCACCCAACCCCAAAATCTGGAAAATGCTTCGCTGAAAGGTCTGGAACTGGGTATTCTCCGTCGCTTTAACTTTCTGCCGGGTTTCCTGAGCGGTCTAGGTGTCGAGCTGAACGGTACGGCAATTCACTCTTCCTTACGGGTACCTCGAAGCGTCAATAACGAAATGCGGTATGAAACGACTTCGCTTCCTAATCAATCGAAGTTTCTCTTCAACGCCATTGTATTCTACGAACGTAAGGGCTTGACTATTCGACTGGCCGGCAACTTCCGGGGTCGTTCGGTCGAAGCGATCAATCAGCAATTGGGCCCTGATTTCTACACCTGGACCGATAACAACTTCACGCTGGATGGCTCAGCGGCGTATACCATCAGTGATAAATTCCGGGTATTCGTGGAAGTGAATAACCTCACCAATGAGCCCGTTCGCATGTACATGGGCAAACTCGAACGCCCTACCAGTACCGAATGGTATTCGCAACGCGGACAGGCGGGTATTCGCTGGGACATTTTCTAATCGTAAGGTTCATCTATTCTTATTCATTCCGAACATTCCTATGAAAAAGGCATTCATTCTCATTGCTTCCGTATTGATTTCAGGAACCCTTTTTGCTCAGCAGGATACGCTGGTTTATAACGCACAGCGGGCCGTAGTGCTGGAGGGCGGTTCTAATTTCCGTGATCTGGGGGGTTACCCCACCCCCGATGGCCGTCAGGTGCAGTGGGGCCGCATCTATCGCTCGGCGGATATTAGTAAACTCAGTGATCAGGATTTGAAAACGCTGGAATCCGTTCACCTTGCCGTAGACTGCGACCTGCGGAGCCCCGAAGAGGTCCAGAAGGCTCCCGACCGTCTCCCGACGGGCGTGCAATACGTACACTTACCCGCGGGTAGCGAACACGTGCAAATGGCGAAGTTTTACGAAGCGATGAAAAACAGTACGCAGAAAGATACTTTATTACTGCAAACGTATCGGAGTACAGAACACCTGAAAGCCAAGTACAAACCCCTGTTTGATCACTTACTGACGTTGAAGGGTGATGAATCCTTACTCTTTCACTGCACGGCGGGTAAAGACCGGACGGGAATTGGAGCGGCTTTGGTTTTGTCAGCCCTGAATGTAGATCGTCAGACAATTTTGAAGGATTATCAGGCGACGAATAAGTTCTGGAAAGCCGACCGCGAACGCATGTTACAGGGCATGGCTCAACAGGGACTAGACCCCGAAGCCGCCCGCTCGATGCTGGACGCCAACCCAGCGTATCTGGAAAATACCTTTCAGGCGATCGATAAAAAATACGGCAGCATGGATCAATTTCTGGAAAAAGAAATGGGGTTGACCGCTCCGCGTCGGAGGGCATTGCAGGATAAGTTTTTGAAGTAAAGGAGTTATGAAGCTTGATACGTGTTTCGTCCTGCTGAGAAGGCTATACATTCCATACAGGGATTTCCTAACAACGATTAATAATCAAATCTTTATTACAGGGTCACTATATCGTCCCTTGGATGCGGCTGGTCTTTTAGTCCGTATCGCGAACGCCGCTCACTTCCTCTTGCTCAAGGCCACCGCATTGCCAAGGAAGTAGGCGGCTTTTCGCGATAGGACGGGGCCTGGGTTATGTCGCCCATGAAGGCATTTGACTGTTTCTTAACAATTACCATTAGTAATGATTAGCTAACCAACATTACTCCCTGATAACGTTGCTCTTTCGTGCCTACGAGAAGGCTAACAAACATTACTAGAAGAAGAAAACCCCTCCCGCCCGGAAGCAACGGAACGACCTACGACAGCCGCAACTCGGTGGCCTAAAGCGGGCTGTCGCCCCCATGGAATGGTTAGTCGTGGAGAGGTCCTGCCTGGAAGGCTTACGGGCTGCCGAACAGCCCTATCTGAAGCACCCAACTCCGTCTAGGTGAATAACGAAACGCTAGAAGAGCAAAACGCCACGAAATGAGAATACGTTACTACCCAACCGTGCCTGCGGGACGAGTTCGATTTGGCTATACAAACAAAAAAACGCCCTTTACTTCTTCCGAATAAAAATCGCATTACTCACCGCCCGTTCGCCCAGATGATCAAAGATCTTATTGTCCGAAGGCATATTCACGACACCCTCGTGAGGCTGACCCGTAATGACCATCGTCGTAGAACCGCCGCCATCCAGATTGACCGCACGTTCGCAGCGAAACTGTTTCAGTAAGTACGTCAGTTCAGGTAAGGACATCCCCGCTGCCTGAGCATTTCGCCCATCCACGGTTACCAGCAAAAGGTGTTTCTCACGGGTAATGCAGGCCGCCGTACGGGGGTGACGGTTATCATTGAAGGCATTTTTTTTCAGCGGTACCGGCTGCCCTTCCCACAACAGCAAAGGACCGGTTACCATGACGTTCGGAGCATTCAGTTTTTGATCCCAGCCATACGCCCGCTCATCGGCAGCTCGCTCAATACTAACCTTACGTTTGCGAATGGTCAGAGCGGCCTGTTTATGTTCGATCAACGGTTTATCAGAGGCATACGTAGTCGTATCCAGCACCTTCCCATCAATCTTGATGAGGTCTTCTGACCCCGCTTGTTTCACGTTGAAAAACGTACCGTTCACCGCCGCAGCGGCTCCCGCTTTTTTAGTCAGCGTACTGGTTGGTACTAGCTTCCGCGTCGAATCATCGGGTATATCGGCGGAGACAAAGCCAAACACTACGCGTCGGTTTTTCAGTTTGGTGTCCAGCACATTAATGTTCTGATTGGATTGAAAAAGCTCTTTATCTTTCAGATGTACGTGTTTCCAGGTTACTCCGGGAGCCACATCCAGAAAATTCCAGGTGGCTTTCATCAACGCCAGCGAGTCGTCAGTACTCGTTCGGCTTTGAGCAGAAGCAAAGCCTGCACAACTTACTAATAGGATACACAGATATTTCATAGCTATTTATTTTCACAGGATCTCTACGTACGATAACCGCGTAAAAAGCGTACCTCCGCTAGAACGCCCCGGAGTGAAGCCTGGTTTAGCGATCTTCAAAAAAAATCCCTGACCACTTAAGGTCAGGGATTTAACTTCTTACTTCGTTCCGACGTAACGTTCGAAAAATTCATAAATCCGTAGCATCCGATCAATCCGCTGCCGAACGTTTCCACTGCGGCTCAGCTCGTGGGTACCACCGGGCATGCGTATGTATTCGACTTCCTTACCCATGATTTTCATGGATTTGTACATCATTTCCGATTGAATTACCCCCGTACGCAAGTCATTCTCGCCGTGTTTGATCAGCAGAGGTGTCCGGATTTGGTCCACAAACGTATAGGGCGAGTTGGCTTCCAGAACGCGGTCGGTTTTGTCCAGCCAGGGATATTGGAAATAGTTAGGTACCAGTCTCCAGGCATTGCCTTCTCCCAGAAAAGTGGTCAGATCATACACCCCCCGTTGCGAGAAAGCCGCCTTGAAGCGATGATCGTGCCCAACGATCCAGGCCGTCAGATAGCCCGCGTAACTACCGCCCGTAATCACCTGACGAGCCGTGTCGGACCAGCTTTCTTTTGCCGCTTCAGTGGCAGCCCGCAGTACATCCGAAGCCGGTCCAGTACCCCAGTCCTTGATATTACCCCGCTGAAAGTCCAGTCCATAGCCCCCCGAACCACGCGGGTTGGCATAGACTACACCGTAGCCCTGCGAGCAGAAATACTGAAATTCATGCCACATACTCGCCTCGCCCGGTCCCCACATCGCGGTTGGTCCGCCGTGCATATTCAGCAACAACGGGTATTTTTTGCCAGCCTGTACGTTCGCGGGTTTCATAATCCAGTATTCCACCGTCTGTCCTTTTTCGTTCTGGAACGTCCGTTTTTCGGGCATACTCAGGGTTTTCTTCGCTACCCAGTCATTGAGAGAGGTAAAAGGCTTAGCCTCCTGAATGGCCGTTTTCAACTCGGCTAGCGTCAGATCCGAAGCTTTGCCTTTTTTAGCCGCTTTCGCCAGCGAAATCCAGTATACCTCGTTGGGGGCGGAAACCTGCGTTTTTACGAATACGAGTTTATCCGTTGACACGTCAAAATCCAGCATACCGGAATCGTAATCCGAGAGTTGTTCAACCTTTTGCGTCGCTACGTTCCAGCGATACAGCGGCTGGCCACCATTGGAGTGGGCACTGAAATACAGATATTTGGAATCTTTCGACCAGGACAAGTTCGATACCGAGCGATCAAATTCAACCGTTACTGGCTGAGCCGATCCACTAGTAGCAATAATTGTGAGCTTGGGGAAATTAACACCTTCGGAAGGACTTGTTAATAGAGCGATTCGCTGTCCATCCCAGGAAGGCAGCGGAGCAAAGGCCCGTTGGTTTTCGGCCTGAAAAACGTCCTGCATCTGGCCGTTCTCCGGTGTCAGGCGAATGACCTTGCTAGTTTGCTCCCGGTCGGGATGAGCGTTGGCTTGCTGACCCGTGGTAGCGTAAATGGCTTTTCCGTCAGAACTCCAGGCGGAAGCCTGAAACGACTTAAAGCCGGTGGTCAGGACTTTCGGCGTGGCTCCTTCTTTCAGCTCCAGTACGCAAATGTGACTGAAGTTAAGTTCGGGCTGGGTCGTAGCTTCTCCCTGAAAATTGAGTCGGTTGATGACTTTCGCCTTTTTATCGACTACGTCCTGATTCAGGAACGCCCGAATTTCAGCTAGTGAGCCATCCGGATTCGGCTTTACTTTCGAATCACTTTTCAAAAAGGCATTGTCCTTGAAACCCGGCTTTTCAAACGACCATTCGGGTACCGCTTTGGAGGGATTGAACAAACTGTCTTTCAGCAATTCCGTCAAACTTAATCCCACCGAAAAAACGATTTTTGATCCGTCCGGAGACAAGATCGGGTTTCCAATACCGTACTTCCAATCGGTCAGTTGGCGGGGTTCTCCTCCTTCCAGTGAAAGTTGAAACAATTGCGATTTTCCTTTCACCGGACGTGTAAACAGCAAGGTTTTAGCATCCTTCCAGATGGCTCGACTCACGCTTTCTTCGCCCTGGGTCAGTTGGCGGGATGGGTTTTGAAAATCCGTCAGCCAGAGGTGCGTCCGGTAGTTGTACTCCCATTTTTTTTCGGCATCCGGTTCCATGGTTTGCACGGCATACACGGCCCGTTTGCCATCGGGCGAAAGACTTATCGAAGAAGCCGACTTGATTCGTGTCAGGTCGGAAACCGTAATTTTTTCATTTTGGGCCCAGACAAAAAAGGGCATGCAAAGCAGTACAAGTAATATTCTCATACAAACGGGAATAAAGTGAAGAGACAACTGTGTCAAAATTAGTGAAGAATACCCCAGAATGTAACCCGGAGTGGCAGGTGTAGATGAGTAGCAGAGTGCGTACTTCGAAAGGCGGAATTCTGGCTACTTGTTGGGTCAGCGTACCCAAGCCTTAGAAACTAAAAAACAGCTCCGCAAGACAGAACTGTTTTTTCCCTTAACCAAAACTTTGTAAAAATTCTACAGGCCAAAATTAAAAAATGTATCCCTCTCATAAAATCCCACATTTTGGGGGGTTTCTTGCAAAATTTGCGTCTTTTACCTTTGTTTTTGCACGAAACGTGCCCTTTAGCCATGATGAAAGTCTTTTTTCTATGCCTCGCATGCTTTTGGGCCTGCTTCGGATTCGGCCAATCCAATTCGGTATTTCTGGACCAGTATTCCCTGGAAGAGGGGCTTTCCCAAAGTGGTGTCAACTGTCTACTCAAGGACCAGCAAGGCTACATCTGGCTAGGTACTCAAAATGGTCTCAATCGTTTCGACGGACATCAGTTTGTTAGTTACCAGCATCAGCCTTTTCAAGCCAATAGTCTGTCGAACGAATTCATTGTGTCGCTTTGCGAAGATCGCCAAGGCCAACTCTGGGTCGGTACGCGTCAGGGACTCAATCGCTTTGACCGTACTAACGGGATCATTACCCGATACGGTACTTCCTATAAACTTACCGTTAATGCTCTTGTTGAAGATCGTGACGGATCGCTCTGGATAGGTACGCCTAATGGTCTCTTTCGAATGAAGAGTACGGCTAGTCCTGAGCTCGACTTTCAGAACTTAGTAAGCTCATCAGATTATCTGCTCAAAGACCGCGTCATTCACACCCTGCACCGTGACCCAAAAGGTTTCCTCTGGGCTGGGACGAGTCAGGGTTTGTACCGTGTTAGTCCCGTTGAAAAAGGCATTCGGCGGGTCATTCACTGGTCGCTCCTGCACACCCCCGTGTACAGTATCGTTCAGGACTCGACGTATCGCCTCTGGGCGGGTACCGAAGTAGGTTTACATCAGATTAATACCCAAAAGCCTAGTACCGCCCAACGCTTTCTACCCACGCAGCAACCCGTACTGGCACTGCTGGTAAGCCATAAATCCGTCTTATGGGTATCGGTGCGGAATGAAGGTATTTATCGGTACGACCTCCAAGACTCTACCCTACCGCTTCTTTCCCACTGGACGGGAAATGCAAAAAAAGGACTGCAAAGCAACGTAGTAACCTCTTTGTACCAGGGGCCAGACCCCAAAGAAGATGTCATCTGGCTTGGCACTCGCGATGCGGGCGTACAAGTCTTTAGTCAGGCCAAGAATAACTTTCGACATTGGGAAGATTTGATTACGGCCCCAGGTTCTTTGCAGTCATTCTTCTCCCTTTATACCGACCGCCATCATAACCTTTGGGCTGGCACCTATCGGGGTTTATTCTGCATCAATCAGAACAGCTTACAAAGTCAGCATTTTAGCGAGAAGCTACTGGGTGAGCGTATTTATAGCATTTTGGAAGACTATAAGGGTACGCTTTGGGTGGGCAGTAGTAAAGGTCTTTACCGCTGGAGCGGAAGTCAGTTCGTTCCTGATGCGGCTTCCCAAGAGTTTCCGATGGTAAGTAAACTCTACGAGGACCGGCACCACCAGTTGTGGATTGGTACGGGGAAAGCCTTGTATAAGCGTAGTAAAACGGGTCAACTTACGCGGTTTGAGTTTAGCTCTAAAGGTCCCGAATCAACCATTGAGGCTATTCAGGAAATGCCCGATGGTACCCTTTGGGTAGGAACCATGGGGGGGCTGAATCGCATTGATACTAACGGACGCATTACGCCCTATTATAACCAGACCGACGACCCGGAAAGTCTGCTGAGTAATGAAATCTACGATCTGCATTGCGACCGCAAGGGACAACTCTGGATTACCAGTAGTAAAGGCCTCAGCCGTTTGTTTTTCAGGGATGGACAACCTCGTTTCGAACACTTTACTGAACAGGATGGGCTGGCCAATCACGTCGTATACGGTATGCTGGAGGATCAGGAGGGGCGTTTCTGGATGAGTACCAACCGGGGTCTTTCCCGCTTTGATCCCCGTACGCAAACCTTCCGAAATTACAGTAGTCGGGATGGATTAATGGCGAATGAGTTCAATACCGGGGCTTTTCACCGCAGTGCAGACGGAATGTTTTTCTTTGGTGGTATTGGCTTACTCGTCAGTTTCAATCCTCAGGAACTTACGGAAAGTCGATTTACACCCCCGGTCGTACTGACGTCATTTCGAAAATTTGAAAAGCCCTTTGCCTTCGACAGCCTACTCGCTCATGACCACCAGCTGACGATTCAGGCCAACGAAAACTTTTTTTCCTTTGTCTACAACACCCTCGACTACAGCAGTCCGCAGAAAAATCAGTATGCGTACCTGCTGGAAGGCTTTCAAACCAACTGGAACTTTAGCGGTACGCGTCGCTACATCAGTTTTTCTAACCTGAGTCCGGGCACGTATACCTTAAAAGTAAAGGCTTCGAACGCCGATGGCCTCTGGAACGATTCGCAAATCTTACAGATTCCGATTGTCGTCGTGCCGCCCTTCTGGCAACGTTGGTGGTTCTATGCCATTTGTCTGCTTGTGGTGGGTGGTACGGCCCAGCTCATTTACCAGTCTCGAGTTCGGAGGCAGGTAGCTCATTTGCTGGAACTGGAAAAAGTCAAACTGGTGGAGAACGAACGCGTTCGTAAGCTCGCCGCCCAGGATTTGCACGATGAATTTGGGAATACAATCACCCGTATTTCCATGCTTACCGAAATCATCAAAGCTCGTCTGCCCGAGCCTTCAGACGAGGTTCTTCCGCTGCTCACCAAAATCAGCGATAATGCCAACCGGATGTACCAGGGTACGAAAGATTTTATCTGGGCCATTAACCCCGATCACGATAACCTGTACGAAATTGCCATTCGACTTAAGGATTTTGGTGACGACGTACTCGACAAGACGGGCATCCGGTTTGACATTAATGGTTTGGAAGAATCGTTACGGAGTTACGTTTTGCCGATGGGTATGAGCCGTCACCTGATTTTTCTCTTCAAAGAAGCCATTAGCAATACGCTTAAACACGCCCAGGCTACGCAGACTTTCCTGGCCTTTGAACGTCAGGGCGATGAGGCTACCATTCGCTGGATTGATAATGGCCAAGGGTTTGATTCCCGTAAAAGTCGGAAGGGAAACGGTCTCCTTAATATGGAAAGTCGGGCTCGTAAGTTTGAGGGAATATTTACGCTTGAAAGTACTCCAGCCCAGGGTACGGTCGTCAGCGTCTGCATCCGTTTACCACAGAAAAAGCCTACACTGTCCAAATAAATCCCTGTTTTTTTTCTTATTGATGCAACGCCCGTTGGCCAAAGCGTATCTTTAGCGTACTTTTTAAAAAGCCATGAATTTAGTTTTGTCTGCTCCTGAAACAATAAATGTCTGCATTGTCGAAGACGATTCGGTCATCCGCGAAGGTTTTGCCCTACTCATTAACGGCACTTCAGGTTTTCACATTGTCAATACCTATGCTTCGTGCGAAGAAGCCCTACCTCACCTGACTCAGGACGCTCCCGATGTTATTTTAATGGACATTGAATTGCCGGGCATGAACGGCATTGAAGGCATTAGTCGCATTAAAAAAGCACGGCCTCAAACGAACATCATTGTCATTACCGTTTACGAAAACGACGATCTGGTATTCAAAGCGTTATGTGCCGGAGCGGGAGGCTATCTTACTAAAAACATGCCGCCCAGTCGCTTACTGGAAGCCATTCAGGAAATTCAGAACGGTGGGGCTCCCATGAGTACCAACGTAGCTCGCATGGTAGTACAGTCGTTCCAAAAAAACCGGAATTCACCCCTTACTTCGCGGGAAACGGAAGTACTTGAACTGTTAGCCAAGGGGAAAAGCTACTCTACGATTGCCGACGAACTTTTTGTGGACAAGGAAACCATCCGTACGCACATCAAGAATATTTACTGGAAACTGGAAGTGCATTCAAAGGCGGAAGCCATTGAGAAAGCGACCAAAGAACGGCTGATCTAGACATTACTTTCCAGGTACAGCCCAACAAAAAACCTCCCGAAGATTCGGGAGGTTTTTTGTTGGTACCCTTTCAAGCGATCAGGCATCTAATCTACGCATGATCAGTCGCTGAACACCTTCAAAGAAAAGCCGGGGTTTGAGCGTACGCCAGTTAGGAATTTCCTCCAGCGTACCTCCGTAGTTGATGTAGTAATCTAAGTGATATTTAGTGAACTCTTCTTCCACAAAATCCCGGAAGTTCAGGGCCGTAATCCAGCCGTCGCCGACTTCTTCAAACCACTCGGCGTAATAATCGTCGTCGCTACTACCGTGAAAATTGAACACGTTTTCACCAATCAAAATGAACTTACTGATTCCCTGCGACAACTGCTGATCAATTACATTACGTTTAAAGTGCATGATGTCGTTGTGAAGCGTATCGTTCCACTCGCCCAGTAACTCGATAATTGTAAAGTTCAGGTCGTAGTCCGTGTACAGGATTTTGCAGTATAAGGTCTCGGACCCGATCTCATCCCAGTTAGGATGTATGTAGTAATCATATACCGTATTTTCGTACTGCTGATAATTGTACTCCCGTTCAAAGAAGGGAGACTGCGGATCTTCGGCGGCGATGTAATATTTCTCCCAGCCGTAAAAGGGTTCGATATCCTGCATGGCTTACGTGGTATTTAATGCTTTTCAATGGGTTTTCGTCATGGTCTCGGGTACTACTAAAATAAAATGTGCCAGTTCGGGCTTGGCTTCCTTCGGTACGGATAAGTTGGTTTCCTCTACGGTAGCAATGGTTACAACGCGTAAATCCGGGTTGGCTTTTTTCAGGTACCAGTAAATGCCTTCGAAGTTCTGACTGTGGTAACTGCCGTTGAAATGCAGAAAAGTTTGTCCTTTTTTCCAGTTTTTCAGAATGAAGTGAGCCATCGTCGCATCCTTGATCGCCTGAGCTTTGGCCATATTTTCGGCGGCCACGGAGCCCGACGAACTGTGCATACCTCCCATTTTCAGCATGTCGGCGTAACCCGGCAAAGTTAAATCAACGGTAACGGGTAAGGGAGCAATCGCTTGCTGAGCTTCGGGACTGAGACGACTTAATTCCTCCAATCCCTTTTTGGCCACGATACTCGCATAACGCCGGGGAATATTAGTAGCTACGAAAGGGATGGATTCGCTTTGGGCAAAATCCACCAGCGGTTTATAGTCCGTCCGGAAATTTGGCCAGACTTTGGCCTCGGCTTCGAGCTGTTGCGTAGTTATTTTTCCCTGTCCGTACTCGGTCAATACCAGCTGATTATCGGCTTCAAACATTTCCGCTCCCAAAACGAGTTGCTGCTTTTTGCGTTCGTATAAGTCTTTTGTCAGTTCGAGTTGTAGCCAATGACTGATGGGATTATTATGCAATTCACCAAACAGAACCACATCGGCATTGGCCGCGTGCTGAAGCAGGGCCTCGTAGCTCGAAGGCTTTAACTGCTGATTGTAGATAAGATACGCTGGTTTATCAGTAAAAGCTCCCGCTAGGATACCGACAAGAATCAGGAACAGGCTTCGCATGAGAGAAAGTAGTAGGACTTAGACGTAAGGATGATACGGCTTATCATGGCAACTTTATTGCTGTCGATCCAACGTAAAACACACTTCACTACGTTTCATTCCAATTTTTGGATAATAAGCCACGGCTTTGGGAGCTGCCAGTAAAATCAGGCTGGTCAGAGGCCCTGCTACTTCGTGCGTCAGTTCTACCAATCGACGGCCGATCCCTTGGTGCTGGTACGCTTCATCCACGGCTAAATCGGCCAAGTACGTACAGAAACTAAAGTCACTCAGGGCTCGTGATACGCCCACTAATTGAGCTCCATCCCAGGCGGTGACTAGAATATTGGCCGCATCCAGCATGGCTTGCATTCGCTCAGTATCGGTAACGGGTCGGCGTTCGCCTAGTGTCGAGCGAGTCAGCAGATCAATAAACGTTTCGGCAGAAATTTTTTTTTCGGTGCTGTAGTCGATCATGGAATAATTGGATGTTTATTTCGGTCCCCAGCCGATTGAACTAACCCCCTGGGGTAACCGTTGCGGTAAAAATTCATTACATATTTATGGAAACTTCTCCCCTTATTTCTTCCCAGCGTATTGAATCCGCTTATACTTATTCCGCTTACCGGCATCTGATTGACGAATTACTGGCTGCAGGTAAAACCACAGGCCCGAACCAGTCGGAAATGCTGACCAAGTATACACAACTCAATGTACAACGGATGCATCGACTGGACAAGACCACGGTCCTGATGCCCGAAATTTTGGCGGCTTTTGAGGCTAACCCTAAATCTTACTACTGGCTCATCATTACAGAAGGCTGGTGCGGCGATGCGGCCCAGATTGTACCCGTGCTCGAACGCATTGCTGAAGCTTCGCAGGGAAAAATCCAGACCCGGTACGTGCTACGTGATTCCAATCTGGATTTGATCGATGCTCATTTGACCAAGGGGGGCCGGGCCATTCCTAAACTGGTTATTCTTGAAGCTGACACCCTCGAAGAAGTGGCTGAATGGGGACCCCGACCCGCTTCCGCTCAGGATTTGTACTGGTCGCTCAAAGAAGCAAACGTAAGCTTTGATGAACTCAGTACGCAACTCCACACGTGGTACGCCAAAGACAAAACGCTCACGACACAAGCCGAGCTATTCCAGGTACTGAAACAACTTTCGTAACCTGCTTAAAATCAATCCTTGGAAACGGATTTTAAGGATTGATTTTTCGTTTGCATCAGTCGGTAATACGAAAATTTCCGTACATACTCGGGAAGAAAAGCCTTGAAGATATAGGCTTCTTTTTCAGATGCTTACGGTAAAAGCTACTAGAGGCTTTAGTATTAAAAACATTTTTTCATGGTGGGAATCCGGGTGTATCGTTATAATTTTGACGAAAACGCTAGCCCGGCTGACCATTGAAGGGCGAGGTTAAACTATGATACGTTGGAGTGGTAAGCGACTGATCGTCAATATTTTACTTTTCGGTATTTTTCTACTTGCGGCCTATTACCTCTGGTTTCCACCCATTTGGGCCTGTCAAACCGTACGTTTTCGTGGTTTTTCAAAGGTTGCTCCCTCCGTATACGCCAGCGATCACGTTAGCACGCAACGTCGCGATTCGCTACTTCATTTCATTACGCAGGCTCGCAAACGCGTCAGTGGGTTCTGGGGGGATCAGCGGGGTGAGGCTACCATTATTTTCTGTTCTAATCGAGAAGAGTACCAAAAATTCTGTCTGCTGTACGAAGGAGCTGGGTGTAGCCTAGGAACGCCCACGGGCTCCTGGATTGTACTCAATCCGGATGGCTTGAACGTGGATGTGATTGCTCACGAAATGTGCCACGACGAATTGTTTGCCCGTTTGGGCTGGATGAAGGCCAAATCTTCCCTGCCCCAGTGGTTCGATGAGGGCGTTGCTCTCATGGTTGACTATCGTTATTCTGATCCTGATTTAAGCCGTCGTTATAATGGCTATGTACAGGAATGGGACATTCTCACCAATCACGGAAAGACAGCTCCGCATCTTCAAGATATTGTAACCTTGAATGGTTTTTTTGGTACACAACGGGGACAGGCTGATGCTAACCGAACGGCCCAATCTTACGTTACTTCTGGAAAAGAAGTATCGCGATGGTTAGGGCTGGTTGGTCAAGCGGGCCTACAACGACTGGTTCAACAAGTACGGGATGGCTATGAATTTGATGAAGCCTACCGGGAAATTGAACAATACCATCGCCCAAAACTTTAGTCCTGCTCTGGGGTTATAGTACCAAATGCCTTCCCTAGCGTACGGCTTAAAGCATCTGTTTCATGAAAATTGCTCTTAATGGCCGTCCGCTGACGGAACAGACTAGACCTGCCATTCAGGCTTTATTGGGTGAACTTGCCCGCCGGGGAGCGGAGGTTCAGATTCACGAAGACTATCGCCAGAACATTCAGGATGCGGCCATCAATCATCCGTTTACGGCAACCTATCAAAATCGTCAGGATCTATTCGACGCGGATTTTGTCTTTAGTATTGGCGGCGACGGGACGTTGCTTGAAACGGTCACGCACGTCGGCGAACGTACCTTACCCATCGTTGGCGTCAATACAGGCCGACTAGGTTTTCTTGCAACTATTAATCCCGACGAAATTACCCAGACGCTGGATTGGCTGGAAAATGGGAAATTTTCGATCGATGAACGCGTACTCTTGCACGTTGAAAACGATCGGGACGTATTTGAAGGCACTAATTTTGGTCTGAACGATTTTGTCGTTACGAAAACAGACCGCTCGTCGATGATTGTGGTACATACCTGGCTCGACGGAGAATTTCTTAATTCGTACTGGGCCGATGGGCTGGTTATTTCCACGCCTACGGGCTCGACGGGTTATTGCCTCAGCGTGGGTGGACCGGTAGTATTACCGCGTACGAACAATTTTATCATTGCTCCGATTAGCCCGCACAACTTGAATGTTCGACCCATCGTAGTCAACGATGGCAGTCGGATTGAGGTTACGGTGGAAAGCCGGAGTAAAAGTTGTCTAATTTCCCTAGATTCCCGATCCAAAGTAGTTGATGATTCCGTACGTTATTGCGTCAGAAGAGAGCGTTTTAGTGCTCATCTAGTCAAAGTGAAAGGAGATACCTTCCTGGAAACGCTACGTAATAAACTAAACTGGGGCTTAGATATCCGTAATTAATTCTTCCAACTCACCCTATCATTACCGAAAGTATTCGCTCCTATAACATACCAATTTTTGCTGCTTGTCGTTAGACGAATACCCTTGATGATTCATATTGACCTTCATATGAGAAAAAGACTTTTATTGATCAGTGCACTTTATTTATTGGGCCTAGGTTACTCTCAGGCTCAACTCAGACTTAGTAAAAATTACACTAGAGCCCGTAAACCTCAATTTGAGTCCTATTCGAGTGTAGCTTTTGGTATTGGTACTTCCAGTTATTTCGGTGAGCTTGCTCCGCTTAAAGACCCTATCAATTCTGTTTTCAACATGATGCGATGGAATATAACTGGAAACTATACGCGTCACTTTACACCCCGATTTAGTGGTAGAGCCGCGTTGACGTTGGCACGTATATCCGGTGATGACTACAAGTTCAATGGCCGACCTCAGTTCGATAACAACTTTCTTCGCAATGCTCACTTCAGAAATGATCTGAAAGAGCTTTCGGTTACCGCTATTTACAATATCATTCCTGAAGGGCGGAATGCTTTTGATCGGCCTGCTATTGTTCCTTACGTATTTGGAGGGCTTGCGATCCTTGCACACAACCCCAAAGCACGAACCCCAGAAGAGTTTGGGAATGAGTGGGTAAAGCTTCAACCTTTAGGAACGGAAGGACAGGGTCGTCCGGGGTACGCTAAACCTTATTCGCTTGTCTCAGCAGCAATTCCCATCGGTTTAGGTTTTCGTTTCCGATACAAACGTAACTGGGATATTTCTGCCGAAGCTGGTTTCAGATTTTCTTTTACGGACTATCTGGATGATGTAGGAGGTTATTACCCTGCGAACCCCGACGTTTTCGCAGGAGATGCCCTGGCTCAAGCCATGAGTAATCGTAGTCAGGAATTAGTAGCAGCACGCAAAGGAGGTGATCGTACCGCCGGGCTTCAACGAATTTTCACTGAACAAGGAGGAGGGCCTAATAATGCACCAGGCAATAATTGGGGTGACGGTCGTGGTGGTGGCAACAAAGACTATTACTTTTTAACGGCCATTCACCTGAATTATATCATTACTCCGAAAATTAAATGCCCTCCCTTACGTTAGCAGTTTTGTATATAGCGATATATTAATCGATGGGTTCGTGCTTTACCACACGAACCCTTTTCACATATGCTTCAGCGATCTATTCTTTTTTTCTTCCTGTGGATGTCAGTATTCGGTTGGGCTCAGGCTCAGAAAATTGAATTCGGAGCTGGCTTGGGTATGATGCACTATAAAGGAGACATCTCTCCTAACCTGCATCTCAAGTTTGCTCGTCCTGGAGGAAATCTCTTCTTTCGCTATAATGCCTCTAAAGCTCTTTCCGGTCGCGTTTCTTTCACTGCTGGACGAATTTATGCCAGTGACTTCGAAAGCTCTGACCCTTTTCAGCGAGCCAGGGGTATTATCTTTGGCACACGGATCATGGAAGCCGGAGCGGATATTCAGTATAATTTCCTGAATTTCGACTATACGCGACGGAAACCCCGTAACTGGTCTCCCTACGTATTTGGCGGTCTGGCCTTTTATAATTTCAAGCCCGATCAGGCGGCTACGGAATCGTATAAAAAGTCGGGATTAGCCATTCCCTTTGGAGCCGGTATCAAGTGGCAGATCAAAGGCCCCTGGAGCCTGGGTTTTGAGTTCGGTACTCGTAAAACCTGGTCGGATTACCTGGATAATTATAATGTCTCTGGACCAACGGTTCCTAAAGAATTACAGTCTGATCCGACGCGGAAAGACATGTATTACTATACGTCTCTTTCCGTGAGTTATACAATCCTTCGGGTGATCTGTCCCTAATCCTGGTAAACCGAACGAAAACTGCCACGAAATTCTTACTTTTGCACGATCGTTCAGAACCGGTAAGGTTTCGAACCTTATCGGTTTTTCGTATTAGAGGATGAAGGAAACTATTCATACAGGCAATCTCCCCCGCCATATCGCCGTTATTATGGACGGAAACGGACGCTGGGCCAAACAAAAAGGTATGTTAAGCCGGATTTTCGGCCACCGTCACGCCATTAAAGCAGTAGAGGATGTCGTGGAAGGCTGTGCTGAATTAGGCATTGAGTACCTGACGCTCTATACGTTTTCCACGGAAAACTGGGACCGTCCCCAGGAAGAGGTAGACGCTTTGATGGAACTACTTGTACAGGCCATAGCCGACCAAACCCCCAAATTACTGAAAAATAATATTCGCTTGTTAACCATTGGTGATACGCAAAGTCTGCCCACACGCTGCCAGAAAGATTTAAAGCAGGCCATGGATCGTACCCAACACAATACGGGTCTTTCGCTGGTACTGGCTTTAAGTTATAGTGGTAAATGGGACATTATGCAAGGGGTTAAAAAACTCGTTGATGCAACCCAACGCGGAGAATTTGCATCTGGGCAGTTAACCGAGGAACACTTAAGCAAAGCCTTGGCTACGAGTGGTATGCCCGATGTTGATTTGATGATTCGTACCGGCGGTGATCACCGCATCAGTAATTTTTTACTGTGGCAGTTAGCCTACGCCGAGCTTCATTTTACGGATACCTTTTGGCCCGATTTCCGCCGGGAGCACTTAGATAAAGCTCTCAAAGATTATCAGAACCGTGAACGTCGTTTTGGAAAGACCAGCGAACAATTAAAAGCCTAACTATTCCCTAAAATTTCTGTTTGCTGGAACTACTGACTTGAGAAGCATATTACTTTGAAAGACAGGCACTTTCGCCTCAGAAATGTTGTCATTAACCCAATGAGAAAGGTTTTCCCTCTCCTCCTGATTTTCCTGCCATTTCTTTCCTTTAGCCAGGCCCGCGTGGGTTTAGGCGGCCAGCCGGCAACGCCTCAGCAACCCGCTGCTAGCCAGGAAATCGATTACACGCAGCCGAAAGAATACATCATCAAAGGAATCACGACTAGTGGAACCAAATTTTACGATGCGAATTCCCTTATCTCTATTTCAGGGTTGGGCGTTGGTGATAAAATCCAGATTCCCGGCATTGCAATCTCAGGAGCTATCAAGAAATTGATGGACCAGGGCATTTTGGAAGACGTGGAAGTAACCGCCACCAAAATTGAAGGTGAAAATATTTGGCTGGACATTTTCATGCGGGAGCGTTCTCGCTTGTATAAAATTACGTTTACGGGCGTTCGTAAGGGTGAAAAAGACGCTCTTAATGATAAGGTAAAGCTGATTAAGGGTAAGATTATCAACGAAGCCCTCATCAAAAACACCCAGGCTACGATCAAAAAACACTACGTAGAAAAAGGCTTTCTGAACGCAGACGTGAAAGTTCGTCAGGTGTCGGATACGGCCCGGGGTAATAACGCCGCCTTAAATGTAACCATTACTAAAGGACCCAAAATCAAGATTCATGATCTGGATCTGGACGGACGGGAACAACTGCCTGAAGCTACCGTACGGAATAAAATGAAGGGTACCAAGCAGATGCGTTTTGGCCGGGTTTTCACTCCTTCCAAGTTTATTCCGAAGAAGTTTGAAGAGGACAAAGGCAAGGTTATCGACTTCTACAATAAAAAAGGGTATCGGGATGCTCGCATCGTGGTGGACTCCGTATACTCGCACGATAACAAGACGGTTGACGTATATGTGAAACTGGAAGAAGGGAAGAAATACTACTTCCGTAATATTTCCTGGCAGGGTAACTACTTACACTCTGACTCCTTACTGACGGAAATATTAGGCCTCAAAAAAGGTGACGTATACAATCCGGAAGAACTTCAAAAACGTTTACAGGGCAGTCCCGGTTATGACGTTTCTTCGCTATACATGGATGCAGGTTACCTGTACTTCCGGGCCGATCCCGAAGAGACAGCCATCGAAGGCGACTCGATTGACATTAACTTCAATATTTTTGAAGGAAAGCAATTTACCATCAATAAAATTATCCTGAACGGAAATACTAAGACTTCCGATCACGTAGTACTGCGGGAAATCCTGACACTACCTGGTCAGAAATTCTCGAAAACAGCCGTCGTGAGTACACAGCAGGAATTAGCCCGTCTGGGTTACTTTGATGCGGAGAAAATCGGTATCAATCCGATTCCCCGGAATGACTACACGGTAGATATTGAGTACACCGTTGAAGAAAAAGCTTCGGATCAGATTGAGCTTTCCGGGGGTTGGGGTGGTTACATTGGCTTTGTGGGTACCTTAGGGGTTGTCTTTAATAACTTCTCGGCCCGTAACATCACGAACCTGAAAGCCTGGCGTCCATTACCCGCTGGGGATGGTCAGAAATTGGCCGTTCGTTTCCAAGCTAACGGTAAGCAGTTCCAGAACTATTCCTTGTCATTTACTGAACCCTGGCTAGGAGGTAAAAAACCCAATGCCTTTTCCTTTAACATCAACCGTCAGGTATACCGTATCTTCGATTATAATGGCTATGGTGGCTATGGTAGCGGATATGGATACGGGGGCTATGGTGGAGGTTATGGCGGCGGCGGATACGGAGGTGTTGGAGGACCGCTCGGTAATGAACGTGGTTACTTTAATACTACGGGGGCTTCCATCAGCTTAGGAAAACGTTTACGCCGTCCGGACAACCGTTTCGGTCTGAATATGGCCCTTTCGTACATGCGTTACGAATTCAAAAACTATGGTATCTTACAGATCCGAGATTTTGATACGGGTAATTCGAATAACATTTCACTCATTACTACGCTGACGCGTTACGATCTCGATAACCCGCAGTATACGCGGAGAGGTTCTTCGCTGTCGCTGTCGGCTACGCTGACGCCGCCGTACTCACTGTTTAGACCTTCTAACTGGAACCCGAACGAACCTCAGGAAAAATATCGCTTCCTAGAGTACCATAAGTGGATGTTCGATCTATCCTGGTTCGTGCCCATTACTGGAAAACTGGTCTTCCATACGCGGGCTCACATGGGTTTCCTGGGTAACTATAATTCTAAGCTCGGTATCATTCCCCTTGAACGCTTTGTACTAGGTGGTTCAGGACTTTCCGGACAGGGTCAGTTTGCCATTGCACAAGATATCATCGGTTTACGCGGTTATGATGACCGTAGCGTACGTACGGACCCAACGCGTCTCTATCAGGGAAATGGTGGGGTTGTGTACAATAAATATGTAATGGAGATTCGTTATCCCATCTCGTTGAACCCCTCAGCTACTGTGTTCGTTTTAGGGTTCATGGAAGCGGGTAACAACTGGGATAGTTACAAGTATTTCAATCCCTTTGATCTGAAACGTTCGGCTGGTATTGGTGCTCGTATCTTCATGCCCGCCTTTGGTATGATTGGTATCGATTACGGGTACGGTTTCGACCGCAACGTCGGCCCAACAGGCTCGATTCAACAGGCGGGTAAAGGTCAATTCCACTTTACCATTGGCCAGCAAATTCGCTAATTGTAGCAAGCTTATTTAGTCCGCCACTGCTGAATTATAGTATTGTTAAATCCATAACTCGTGAGAACCAGCTTATTTTTCCTATTTTTGGCGTTCGTTTTGCAGGCAAGCCCTGCCTGGGCCCAGCGATTTGGATATATTGACTCCGAGTACATTGTTAGTAAAATGCCCGAGTTTCAGAAAGTGAACAGCGAAATGGATCGCTGGACGCAGGTACGAACGAAGGAAATTGCCGACAAACACGCGGAAATCGATAAGCTCGAACGTCTGTATAAATCGGAAGAGCCCTTACTGACCGAGCCTATGAAGCAGCAACGTCGGGCGGAAATCGAACGAAAAGAAAACGAAGTCAAAGAATTAAATAATAAGGTTTTTGGTTATAATGGACAGTACCACCAAAGACGAAAAGACGTACTTAAACCCATCATGGACGAGCTCAGCCGGGCCGTCGAAAAAGTAGCTCGGCAGAAACAACTTCGCATGATTCTGGACAAATCCTCCGAAGGCCTGGCCATGATCTATACGGACCCCCGGGATGATTACTCGGACTACGTACTCGAAGAATTGGGCATAGATCCGAAAGCGAACCCCAATCAAACAAACACACCAACGCAAAACACAAAGACCAAGCAGTAAAACCAATGAAAAAACAAATTTTTGCCGTTCTGACCGCCGCTGCCCTAGCCTTCGTAGGATTAAACGCGAATGCCCAGTCAGCCCTCAAAATTGGCTATACCGATATTGATGTTCTGTTAGCGGGTCACCCCAAATCCAAGGCTGTAGAAGCTGAACTGCAAACTCGGAGTACGCAATACCAAAACCAAATGCAGAGTCTGCAAAAAGACCTGCAGGACAAATACACCGCTTACCAAAAAGCAGAACCCACCATGTCGGATGTAATCAAAGCCGACAAGCAAAAAGAACTGCAAGGTATTCAGGAACGTCTGCAGACATTGCAACAGAATGCTCAGACTGAATTGGGCCAGAAGCAACAACAACTGCTTCAACCCCTGCTGGCTGACATTGACAATGCCATCAAATCCGTTGCGAAAGAGAACAACTATACGTTCATCTTAAGCAGCTCGGTTAGTACGCAATTGAACCCAATCGTTCTGTACGCAGATCCTGCTACGGAAGTAACGGATCTGGTATTCAAGAAAATGGGTGTTGATCCTGAAGCTCTGAAAAAAGCAGCCGCTCAACCTGCTGCTGCACAGCCTGCCGGACAAGGTGCTCCTAAAACACCAGCTAAAAAGCCCTAATTTGTTTATCGAGTACAGTAAAAGCCCAGCCTCTACAAGTCTGGGCTTTTTTGTTAATAGTAGGTGTAAATAACGACTCCATCATCAATTCCTATGAAATAGATCATTGCTCATAAAGACTTGTTAGTTCTCCCTAGAAGCTTTATTGAGGCTTTTATATATTCTATCCCTATACAGTAGCTCATAGATCTACCGTCCTCTCCGCCTACAAGAATTGTTCACAAAAAAGCCTCTGGTACAGAAATACCAGAGGCTTTTTTGTGACAGTACCTTATTCGATTTATACTTCTGAGGACGAATCCCGAAGTATATCATTCTTTAACGCTGGCTTCTCTTGATTCTGTTCTTTCTCATCTTCATTAAAGAACTGAGATTGGAAGATCAGTATGAACACCACACCCAGAAAAATCGAAGCATCAGCAATATTGAAGACTGGACTCGTATAATAAGAACCGCCCCAGATCGGAATCCATTCGGGTAGGTAGCCCTCCCAGGGGTTGAATAGTACCATGTCGATTACTTGACCGTGGAACCAGGGTGATGGAGCATCATAGGGAGCATTTCCTAACAGAACGCCGTAAAAAGTCGAATCGATGACGTTACCGATCGCTCCGCCTAAAATGGCAGCAATGCACCATAAAAGGCCATCGGGAGCATTACGACGAGCGAGGCGAGTCAAATACCAGGCAATTACAGCCATGGCAACCAGACGAAACAATGTAAGAATTAACTTGCCATAGGGATGGTCCAGCTGCATACCGAAGGCCATACCCGGATTCAAAACGTAATGGATACTCAGCCACTTTCCGATTAAGGGAATGTCTTCCCCCAGATACATATTTTTGTATACAAGGTATTTAACGGTCTGATCCAGGACAATAACAAAGAGTGTCAGCAAAAAAAACTTCAGAGGATTCTTCATTCAGGTAATCATTAGCAACCCACAAAGAAATGAGTTAATCGGGTAAGTCGTTCCTATCTAACGTACAAAATTCAGAAGTGTTTGTACGAAACGGATAGCTTTTACATGAAAAGCCCCCATTCGACTCGAATGAGGGCTCTCCGTAAGATTATTGAACTGATTTTTTTGATTTACACAGTTGCTGTCGAACGGCCCGCTTTCGGCGTCGAACTTCTTTCTTCAATAGAGTAAATTCCCGGCTGGCCTGTCCGGCTACCGAGGTATTTTCTTCAGCCCGGCGGAACAAATAAGGCATAACGGCTTCTACCGGTCCATAAGGAACATATTTAGCCACATTGTAGCCACTGTGAGCTAAGTTAAAGCTAATGTTATCACTCATCCCCAACAACTGAGCAAACCAGATGTGAGCATCGTTGACGGGAATACCGGCCTCTTTCATCTTCTCCGCCAGTAACAAGCAGGAATATTCATTATGCGTACCCAGACAAATCGAAATCACGTTCCGGTTCTCCAGGAAGTACAGAACGGCTTGATTATACGCCTGATCCGTATCTTCTTTCGTGGCATGAATTGGATCGGAATATTCCATTTCGTGGGCCCGCTGACGTTCTTTTTCCATGTAAGCTCCGCGTACCAGTTTCACGCCCAGCTCATATCCTTTTGCCAGAGCCGTTTCTGTAGCTTGTACTAGATTAGCATAGCTTTCTACGCGGTACATTTGATACGTATTCCAAACGATACATTCCTGGCGGTTGTACCGTTCCATCATGTCGTAGGCTAACTGATCGATGGTATCTTGAATCCAGGTTTCTTCGGCATCGACAAAAATCCGTACGTGATGTTCATAAGCTGCTTTGCAAAGAATATCCATTCGCTCGCGTACGCGGGCAAAAGCCGCCGTTTCCGCATCATTCAGGCCTTGAGCGGACTGAGCTTTTTCCAATAATTCGGTACTGGCAATCCCCGTTACTTTAAATACGGAGAAAGGAATGGCAGGCATTTGTGCGGCCTTTTCAATCGTCCGCAAAATTTCCTTTACCGTTACGTCAAAAGATTCCTCTGAATCCTCTCCTTCTACGGAATAATCAAGAATTGTTCCGATGTGGGCTTTATCTAACTGCTGGATTGTGTCCGTACAGCCTTCAATCGTTTCTCCACCACAGAAATGTTCAAAGATTGTGCTTTTAATGGCTCCTTTAATGGGAAATTTGAGCATTAAAAACAATTTCATAAAAAAGGTACCTATCTTTACAAGCCAGTTTCGATTCATGGCCGCAAAAATGAAATACGTTTTCTTGAGTTGCCAGTCGGATTGATTAGCAAAAGCTACCGAGGTGTCATCAAAAGAGAGTTTGGTTTCGCGAGTCTGTTGATGAATCGGAGCTTTCAAAATGTCCATTTTGGGCATAGGAAGTGAACCGTGTTAGTGTAAAAGTGTGAATATAGCAGGCAGGTTCAGGTTGGGCATTTCAAAATCTTAAGCGGGCTAATCGGCAATCGATCATTTTTTGTCGAAAAGCGGCTACAAAGGTAAGGGTAAACGCTCTTCATTTTCACAAGTCAGTACTGATTTTTTTAATAAAAAAGGCTATCTTTGAATACTTAACACTCTGATTTTAAGTTTGTTATTTCAATTGAAGTACCAAAAGATTTGGCCTAAACGTTACTCTTCATCATAATAAACTGCTCCCCGGCTTTTTGAACAAATAAACGCTTACTAATTAACGATTTACAAGATGAGTGCGACGCTGGACATTGTGCCTTTGCAGGATTGGATCAACACCAACGGAAAGCCCTTGATGATTGCGGGTCCCTGTAGTGCAGAAACAGAAGAACAGGTTTGGGATACGGTAACCCAAATCGCCAAAGAGGGCTATGCCCACGTTATTCGGGCTGGGGTTTGGAAACCACGTACCCGTCCGGGTTCCTTTGAAGGTATGGGAGAGGCTGCTTTGCCTTGGCTGGCAGCTGCGAAGAAAGAAACGGGTCTGCCCCTGGCTATTGAAGTGGCGAGTCCCGAGCACATTGAACTGGCTCTAAAATATAACGTAGATATTCTATGGATTGGGGCCCGTACGACGGTGAACCCCTTTAACGTACAGGACATTGCTGACGCTCTGAAAGGCGTAGACATTCCTGTATTAGTGAAAAACCCGGTAAATCCTGATCTGGCTCTCTGGATCGGAGCTCTGGAACGTCTTCAGAACTCAGGTTTGAAGAAGCTGGCGGCTATCCACCGTGGTTTCTCGAACATGCAGGAGACGAAATACCGTAACTCACCCATGTGGCAGGTAGCCCTGGAACTCAAACGCCAGTTGCCTAATTTGCCCATCATCGGTGATCCGAGTCACATGGCTGGTAAACGTCAATACCTGGCTGAATTGACCCAGCGTTTCCTGGATTTGAACTACGATGGTCTGATCATCGAGTCACACCGTAATCCGGCTGAAGCGTGGTCGGATGCTTCGCAACAATTGACGCCGGCTGCTCTGGGCGAAATGCTCCGTAGCCTTCAGGTACGTCAATCAGATGTTAGCGATTCAGAGTACCACAGCCACATGGATGAACTCCGTGCGAAAGTAGACAACATTGACCGCGAATTGCTGGAAGTACTGGCTACGCGTATGGCCATCGTTGAGAAAATGGGTGAGTACAAACGTGACAACGGTGTAACGATTTTCCAAATCGATCGCTGGAAGCAAGTTCACGCTTCACGGGCTGAAATGGGTAAAAAACTGGGTCTGTATACGGACTTAGTAGAAGATCTCTACCGTCTCATCCACGAAGCTTCGATCCGCAAACAAACGGAAGTAATTAATTCCGTTTCTCAAGCATAAGCTGAGAATACTTATAGAAAAAGAGGTCGCTATGCAGTGACCTCTTTTTTCTTTTAATGCGTTTTTTAACTATACGTTTGTAGCATTGTACGGAATTCTAGTTTTAATACGCTCTATTCTTTGGTATGAATGCCTACCCTACTGATCCGTTTGCTGCCTTACGCTACCGGGAGTTTACTTTTTTTGGCCTAGCCAGTTTCTTTTTCACGACAGCAATCCTGATTCAGGAAGTTGTTTTAGGTTACGAAATTTATCGCATTACGCACGATCCGCTGGCCTTGGGGCTGGTAGGCCTTGCAGAAGCCATTCCTTACATTTCACTAGCTCTGTTGGGCGGGCACTTTGCGGACAAGTATGATAAAAAACGAATCATCTTACTGAGTTTGCTCGTCATACTGGTGGGTTCATTCATCCTGCATTGGGCTACATTACCCGAAACGCGGGCCGCTCATCCGGATACTTTTCTACTTACCATTATTTACGGCGTAGTGGCTTTAATTGGATTAGCCCGTGGCTTTTATAGCCCCGCTACTTCTTCTCTGAAAGCATTCCTCACGCCTCGTGAAGTCTATCCTAATGCCGCTTCCTGGTATAGCTCCTTCTGGCAGACGGGGGCAATCCTAGGGCCGGGGCTTGCCGGATTTCTCTACGCCTGGATGGGTATGGCGGGTACGATGTGGCTGGTGATTGCTGGATTAGGATTGGTCTTTCTTTTGTTTTTGTTCATCAAAAAGAAACCTATCCCCGAAGTATCGGAAGCAGAAGAACAGCTTAGCGTCTGGCAGAGCATTCGGGAAGGCATCACGTTTGTGTTTGGTAATAAGCTCCTCCTCTATTCCATCTCCTTGGATTTAGTGGCTGTATTGTTTGGCGGAGTTGTAGCTATTCTACCCGTTTTTGCCGAAGATGTTCTGCACGTAGGAGCGGAAGGCCTCGGTATTCTACGAGCCGCTCCCTCTATCGGAGCCGTCCTCACGCTCGTAGCGACTGCCGTGTACTCGCCCGTACGCAGAGCCTGGCTAAACATGCTTATTGCTGTCGCTGGTTTTGGGATTGCTACGATCGTTTTTGCTCTCTCTACGCACTTCTGGCTTTCCGTAACGATGCTTTTCCTGACGGGTGCGTTTGATAGCATCAGTGTTGTTATTCGGCAGGCTATTCTTCAACTGGTACCACCCGACGAGATCCGGGGACGCGTACTTTCTGTGAATAGTATCTTCGTTAGTACTTCCAATGAAATCGGAGCGTTTGAATCGGGCTTACTGGCTAAAACCTTCGGTACTGTCCCTTCCGTACTCATTGGTGGAAGCCTTACGCTGGTCATTGTCGGCTTCATCTGGGTTCGTACCAAAGAGCTTCTCCATGTAAAGCTGATTTGATAAAGGAAATCTTTTACAAAAAAGAAAGGCTAACTCTAAGTAAGAGTTAGCCTTTCTTTTTTGTAAAATGTATTATTCAAAAATCTTAAATCCGAAGTAGCCAACGGCGAGCCAGAGTAAGCCTTTAATCAGAAAGAAGAAAAAGCCGGCCCAGCCCAAACGCTTAATCCAACCTTTCCAGCCGGGAGTGGTTTCCTTTTGCTCCATAATATTTAGAATGATTCTATTGAATTCAAAAATCGGCAAAAAGATTCTTTTCTCCGAAGAAATACGCAGATTTCTTGTCGATCATGCTACTCCCCCTTTCGCCAGCACCACGTATTTGAGCATTTCAACGTACAACTGAATTCCCTCTTCGATTTCGTGCAAATAGATAAATTCATCGGCTTGGTGCGAACGAGCCGAATCGCCGGGACCCATCTTTAGCGAAGAACAGCCAATCACGGCCTGATCGGACGTGGTAGGTGAACCGTAAGTTGTACGTCCCAGTTGAATGCCCGCCTGTACAACCGGGTGTTCTAAAGGAATACTCGAAGGCCGCAACCGTACCGAGCGAGCCTGCACTTCCGACTTCATGTGGGCCTGGATGATGTCACAGGCTTCTTCCAGCGTGTACTGATCCGTTACACGTACATCGAGCGTAAAATAGCAATTGGCTGGAACGACGTTATGTTGCTGGTTTTCGGTACGAATGACCGTAGCCGTCATTTTCATTTTTCCCAGCATCGGCGATTCTTTGGGAAATTCATACGAACGTACCCAGGCAATATCGTCGAGAGCTTTGTACAGGGCATTTTCTCCTTCTTCACGAGCCGCGTGACCCGCTTTTCCCTGAGCCATGCAATCGAGTACTAGTAAACCCTTTTCGGCGATGGCCAGGTGCATTTGCGTGGGTTCGCCCACAATGGCAAAGTCAATCGAACCTAGCTTTCCGGAATTCCACAGTAGTTCCATTCCATTGGCTCCGGAAACTTCCTCTTCCGCCGAAGCCGCAAAGACAATATTGTACGCTAAATCCGTCCGATGGTAGAAATAACAGAACGTAGCCAGCAGGGAAACCAGACAGCCTCCGGCATCATTGGAGCCTAATCCAAAGAGTTTTCCGTCTTCCACCAAAGGATTGAACGGATCGAGTGTCCACTTCGGGTTGGGTTTTACCGTGTCGTGGTGCGAATTAAGCAGTACCGTCGGCAAATCCGGATTGTAGTATTTATTCCGGGACCATAGGTTATTATTTAATCGGGAAAAGGGCATGTTCCGTTCCCGGAAAAATTCTTCCAGCAGATACGCCGTCTGATCTTCTTCCCGGCTAAAGGAGGGCGTCGCGATCAGACGTTTGAGTAATTCAATGGAATCAACAGTGAGGCTTTCAAGAAGCTGAGCCATACTTACTAATTTAAAAAGGGGCCGTGTGCCTCCTTCTTTATGAATGAAGAAAACGGGTAAATCGCCCAGCTAGGTCTTCGATGTCTTCGAGACGAGCCAGCGTTTGCACCCAGTCGACCGGAATACCTTCCAGTCCGTAATAGAGTCCGGCCAGACCGCCCGTAACGGAACCCGTGGTATCGGCATCATCTGCCAGATTTACGGCCCGCAGGACGGCATCCGAATACGTGTCCGTCGTCAGAAAACTCCACAGTGCGGCTTCCAGCGAATGCAGTACGTAACCAGAAGAGTATATTTCCTTTTCCGATAATTGTATAAGGTCTTCTTTTAAAATACGGGCAAACAGTTCGCATTCATCCGCTGAACAAATTTGTTCGGGAAACGAACCGAGCGATTGCTGAATTGTTCGGTAGGCTTCTACTTTTTCCTTACCCGCCAGGAGTTCTTGAGCAAAGGAAACCAATACAAAGCAGGCAATCACCGAACGAATGTGACCGTGGGTCAGGCTTGATACGTTGCGTACAATCGCAAAACGTTCATCCAAACTCAACTTCGGCTGCTGATAATGAAAGTAGAAAGCCAAGGGCAACATTCGCATAAGCGATCCATTGCCATTACAAAGCTCGCTGGTCTCCCCTGCCTTTAATGGTTCCACTCCCTGTTCCAGACGATCCAGTGCATTCCGGGTAGAAATACCAATGTCGAATACGGAGCCGTGAGCTGTCCATTCGCCGTGGAGATACCAGTTCAAAAACCGGTTTGCCAGGATTCGGTAATCCAGCCCCTGAATTAGTGTTTCGATGGTTTGATAGGTCAGAGCACTATCATCCGACCAGGTTCCGGCGGGCTGGTGGTGCGTGCCATAGGCTCGCATGCCTTCAACGGGCTTGTTTTTTAGAAAATTACGCGTTGTAAATTCCACCGGAACACCCATAGCATCTCCCACAGCAGTACCAATCAAGAAGCCATGAATACGAGAGTCAGAAAGTGATTTCATACGGTGTTATTACCAATTGCGGTGATTTAAACAGACCATTCGGGCGGAATAGCTTCTATTCTGTAAGTCGGATCCGGGTACCGGCGGTGCCTTCGCTAACGGCCTGTCGAAGATCGGTGGCGTGACAGATGGTAACCTGTTTAACGCCATCGTGAAGGGCCTTGAAGGCATTATCCAGCTTCGGAATCATCCCGGCGTAAATGGCTCCGGAGGCTTTGTGCTCGGCGTAAGTACTTGGATACAGCTCGGATATGACGGTCGTATCGTCTTCAGGATTAGTCAGTACGCCTTTTTTTTCGAAACAATATACTAAATTAACTTCAAAATGCTTCGCTAACGCTACCGCAACGGCCTGAGCCTGGGTATCGGCGTTGGTATTGAGCATGGAAGCCAGAGCCGGATCAAAGGTCAGCGGAGCGAAAACGGGAACCAGCCCTACTTCCAGAAAACGCTTGATCTGCTCCTCATTCACGGACTCGATGTCACCTACAAAACCGTAATCGACATTCCAGCCCGTCCGTTTTTTCGATCGAATAATGCCGCCATCGGCTCCGGTTAGTCCCAGAGCGTTACAATCGAGAGCCTGTAGCTGGGCGACGAGTTGCTTGTTGACGAGTCCCCCGTATACCATCGTGACGACATCCAGCATGGCGGCATCGGTCACGCGGCGACCTTCCACCATCACCGTTTCCACATCCAGTTTGACTGCCACCTGTGTAGCAATTTTCCCGCCCCCATGTACCAGAATCTTAGGTAAGGGCAAGGCCGCAAAATCCACTAAAAACTGCTGGCGGAGAGTCGGGTTATCGACCACGTTTCCACCAATTTTAATAACCGTGAGCATGAAGGTTCGAGTAAAGAAAAAGGGTATACAGGTTTTTGCCCGCATACCCTTCCGTCTATGATTAAGCTTGTAACATTCGCTTAAGTACGGCCTGAGCAGCCCACACGCGATTTCCAGCTTCCTGAATAACAATTGAATTGGCCGAATCCAGTACGGCGTCTTCGACCACCAGATTCCGGCGAACGGGCAAGCAGTGCATGAACTTGGCCTGATTGGTTAGTCCCATTTTTTCCTGCGTAATCATCCAGGCCGGGTCGCTATTGATGATCTGTCCGTAGGTTTCGTACGAAGACCAGTTTTTCGCGTAGATGAAATCAGCTCCCTCGAAAGCTTCGCGTTGGTTATGCGTCACGCGGACATTCCCCGAAAACTCGGGAGCCAGAGCGTAACCTTCGGGATGCGTAATGACAAAATCCACGTCGGCAGCATTCATCCACTCGGCAAAAGAGTTGGGTACGGCCTGGGGCAGTGCCTTCACGTGCGGAGCCCAGGTCAGTACTACTTTCGGACGAGCCACCATTTTCGTTTCCTCGATCGTAATCAAATCCGTGAAGGATTGTAGCGGGTGCCGCGTCGCCGATTCCAGACTCAGAATCGGTACTCCGGCGTACTTGACAAATTGCTTGATGACCTGCTCCTGGTAATCCTTCTCCCGATCGGTCAACGAAGGAAAACTCCGTACGCCAATGATGTCGCAGTACTGCCCTACCACAGCGGCCGCTTCCTTGACGTGTTCGGCCTTATTTCCGTTCATGATCGCTCCATCTTCAAATTCCAGACCCCAGGAATCCGTGGTAACGTTCATTACCATCACTTTCATACCCAGATTTTCGGCCGCTTTTTGCGTACTCAGCCGGGTGCGAAGACTGGCGTTAAAGAATAGTAAGCCCAGCGTTTTATGCCGTCCTAGGTTTTCGTCGGCATAGGGGTTCTGTTTCAGCCAAAGAGCTTCCTGCACTAATCCCGGCAGGTCAGGAACATCATGAACGGAAAGAAATTGTTTCATTGGTTGAGTTTACAGTTTTCAGTTGGCTGTCTACAGTTTTCAGCTAAACGTTTCAGAAGACTGAAAACGGTCAACCGAAAATTGTAAACTAGCTAAGCGTTTACCGCCAATACTTGATCGAGTGCTTCCAGGAATTGATCGCTTTCGGCCTGACCGATGGCCAGACTCGGCAGCAAACGCAGGGTATGCTTGCCCGCGTAGCCACAGAAAATTTTATGTTCGAACAAGAGGGTATCTCGGATTTTATCGACGGGCTGTTCAAATTCGATACCGATCATTAAACCGCGACCGCGTAGTTCCTTAATGCCGCTGATGCCTTTGAGTTGCTCAAACAGGTAGGCTCCCTGCTTTTCAGCGTTTTCGATCAGGTTCTCGTTTTTCATAATGTCGAGAACCGCAACCGCTGCCGCACAAGCCAGGTGATTTCCTCCGAAGGTCGTACCCAACATGCCGAATTTGGCGTGGAATTTGGGTGAAATCAATACGCTGCCAATCGGGAAGCCGTTACCCATTCCTTTCGCCGTAGTAATCAGATCGGGTTCTACGCCCGTGAACTGGTGCGAGAAGAACTTACCCGTCCGTCCATATCCGCACTGTACGGAATCCAAGATAAGTACAGAGCCAAACTGATCGCACAACTGGCGAGCGGCCTGCAGAAACTCCGTAGAAGTCACTTGAATACCACCGACGCCCTGAATGCCTTCCACAATTACCGCACAGATTTCTTCGCTCATGTTGGCTTTCAAAGCCTCCACGTCGTTGAAGGGAATGAATGTGACGTGTGAATTATCGTTGATGGGAGCTACAATGGAAGGGTTATCTGTAACCGCTACGGCTCCGGACGTACGACCGTGGAAAGCCGCTTTGAAGGCGATCACTTTCTTACGTCCATTGTAGAAAGAGGCCAGTTTTAGGGCGTTTTCGTTGGCCTCAGCCCCCGAATTTACCAGAAACAAAGAATAGTCCGGATAACCGGAAAGAGCCCCTAGCTTCTCGCCTAATTCCTTCTGTAAGGGAATTTGTACGGAATTGGAGTAAAAACCAATTTGTGAAAGCTGATGCGTCAGGGCTTCCACGTAATACGGATGTGAATG
Source organism: Siphonobacter sp. (assembly GCF_048595215.1). Taxonomy (NCBI): domain Bacteria; kingdom Pseudomonadati; phylum Bacteroidota; class Cytophagia; order Cytophagales; family Cytophagaceae; genus Siphonobacter; species Siphonobacter sp. The sequence goes on along the minus strand of NZ_JBMDWJ010000195.1, from coordinate 15,343 downwards.
ACCCACCGAGATGACTGCGTGACCGCCGTACAAATCCAGGTACTGATCCCCTTTTTTATCCCACAAATAACTACCCTGAGCTTTCACAGGCTCGATGTCATAGAGCGGGTAAACATTAAATGGATTCATGCTTTGTTATTTTTATGGTTCCAAGTCTTAGAAAGTTTGAGGTTTGAGCAGGTTTAAAGTTTAAGAACGTTTCAAACAGGACACTGATCTGTATCTAAACCTTGCCCTTATTCAAACTTTATACGTATTCAAAGCTCAAACTCTTGAAACCCAAAATCTCCTCAAACTTCAAACACTTTCAAACTCCTTAGAAACCGACTGATTTCAGATTCAGACCAGCTTTTTCATCCAGTCCGAACATCAGATTCATATTTTGTACGGCCTGACCGGAGGCTCCTTTCGTCAGGTTATCGATGATACTGGTGATCAGTAATTGACCTTCGTGTACTTCCAGATGTACAAGACCTTTGTTGGTATTTACCACCTGCTTCACGTCGATACTCGCCGGACTCACGTGCGTAAAGGGATGCGTGGCGTAGTAATCGGTATAGAGCTTTGTTGCCTCTTCCAGCGTACCCGCAAAATCCGTATACACATTCGCCATAATACCCCGCGTGAAGTTACCCCGGTACGGAATAAAGTTGATTTTATGCGTGAAATCAGCCTGTCCCTTTCGCAGTACCATCCCGATTTCAGTCAGGTGCTGGTGCGTAAAGGCTTTGTAGATACTCATGTTGTTATTCCGCCAGCTAAAGTGACTCGTCGCACTGAGCGACTGTCCGGCTCCCGTACTGCCCGTTACGGCGGATACGTGCACCTCGTCCTTCAGTAAACCAGCCTGGGCCAGCGGCAACAAGGCCAATTCGATACTGGTCGCAAAGCAACCCGGATTAGCGATCTTCCGAGCCTGACGGATCGCGTCGCGTTGCAGTTCGGGCAGGCCGTATACGAAGCCGTTGGACTCGTCCCGGAAATCCGTACTCAAATCAATGATCCGTACGTTTTCGAAATCGGGATTCGCCGCCAAAAACTTCTTCGACTCGCCGTGTCCCGAACACAGGAATACGACGTCTACATCCGTATGAAAGTGTTCGGCAAACGTTAAATCCGTGTCGCCGAACAAATCCGTGTGCGTAGACGCTACGGGTTTGCCCGCCTGACTATTTGAATGAGCGTAAGCAATGGTTGCCTCGGGGTGATGAATCAAAATGCGAAGCAATTCGCCCCCCGTATAACCAGCCGCTCCAATAATGCCAATCTTCATGAATAGTGGTTCGGTAGTAGTTGATTGTTGCTAGTTTTCAGTTGTTGGTTTGCGGTTCTCCGTTTCTCGTAAACTGGCTTCTACCAACAACTTACAACAACCAACCATCCACCTTATTTATCGTTCAATTCAGTGATTTTACGGTGAATCATGGTCTGATTCGAGGCAATTTTCGAGAAGCCACGTACGTCATCGCCACTCCAGGCATTGTTCATCTCACCGTAGCTGCCGAAGACATTGCTCATCAGATCATAGGGCGACTCGATACCCGTTACGAAGAAGCGGTACGGCTGCAACTGAACGTTCACCTGACCCGTTACGTGCTCCTGCGTGCTTTGCAGGAAGGTTTCCAGATCCCGCATGGCTGGCTCCAGGAATTGACCTTTGTGCAAGAGAGTTCCGTAGTTACCCGAAAGCATTTCCTTGAAATAGATCTGCTGCTCGGTCAGTACGTGTTTTTCCAAAGCGTGGTGAGCTTTGATGATAATCAGGGGAGCGGCGGCTTCAAAACCAACCCGACCCTTGATTCCGATGATTGTATCACCCACGTGGATATCCCGACCTACGGCGAAGGGAGCGGCTACTTCCTGTAATTTCCGAATAGCATCCACCGGATTTTCAAACGTTTCGCCATTCACGCCTTTCAGTTCACCGTGTACAAAATCCAGCGTCAGGGATTCCGTATCCTGCCGCTGCAATTGCGTCGGCCAGGCTTCTTCGGGTAAAAATCCGTCGGAGGTCAGCGTTTCCTTGCCGCCTACTGACGTTCCCCACAACCCTTTATTGATGGAATACGCGGACTTGGTCCAGTCGCGTTGTACGCCTTTTTCTTTCAGATATTCAATTTCTGCCTCACGGCTCAGTCGCAGGTCGCGAATGGGCGTGATAATTTCCACGTCCGGTACCACAATCCGGAATACCATATCAAAGCGAACCTGATCGTTTCCGGCTCCGGTGCTGCCGTGAGCAACTGCTTTCGCTCCAATTTGCTTGGCGTATTCGGCTACGGCCAGGGCCTGAAATACCCGCTCGGCACTTACCGACAGAGGATACGTATTGTTTTTCAGTACGTTTCCGAATACCAGATACTTCAGACAGTTGTCGTAATAGTCGTTCACTACGTCGAGTGTAGCGTGACTGGCTACCCCTAATTCATAGGCGTTCCGTTCTACGGTCTGGAGTTCCGACATCGTAAAGCCACCCGTATCTACCAGTACAGAGTGCACTTCATATCCCTGATCATCCGATAGGTATTTTACACAGAAAGAGGTGTCCAGACCACCACTATACGCCAATACAACTTTGGGTTTACTCATTTTTTTGAATGTAGACAGTGGATTGCAGAACTGAATTCCGCGTTCCTGGTTATGGAAAGGGCAGAAATTGAGCGTCAATTTCCATCCGAAAGACACTTAAAAAAAGCGGGAAGGAATTGCTTCCCACCCGCCAAAATTATAACGAACGAAGAACAGTTACCCAGTAACCGTCAATAAATCCTAGAGAACGGGCTCCTCTATTTCTTCTTTTTCGTGATGCCTCAACAGCAGCCGTTGTTTAATCTTATTCCAACGCTCGTAGATTTTCGCATTTTTCAGGAAATTCCACTTCGTCTTTTTCTCTTTTTCTTTTTCCCAGGAAGGATCGAACATCATGCCCGTGCAAAGGCAATGCTTACGACCCGTACGGCTGAGCACGTCAAAATTCACGCAGGAAGAACAGCCTTTCCAGAAGGCCTCATCTACGGGTAATTCGCTGAAGGTAGTCGGTTTGTAACCTAGCTCTGAATTGATCTTCATCACGGCCAGACTCGTGGTAATACCAATAATCCGGGCGTTGGGGTACTTGGTACGCGAAAGTTCGAAGGCTTTTTCCTTGATCATTTTCGCGATGCCGCTTTTGCGGTGATCGGGATGGACGATTAATCCTGAGTTAGCCACAAATTTGCCGTGATCCCAGGTTTCGATGTAGCAGAAACCCACCCATTCGCCCTTACGGGTCATGGCAACAATGGCTTTTCCTTCCTCCATCTTGCGGCGGAGGTACTCAGGCGACCGCTTCGCAATACCAGTACCGCGTTGCTTGGCACTTTCTTCCATGTGCCAGCAAATTTCTTCAGCTAGGTACAGATGCTCTTTCGAGGCAACCTGGACTTTATATTCGTTCATTTGATTACTTAAACAGGAAACTCGTGTTGAATGAAAGTACACTGACTGTTTGTCAGACAGCCTTGCTTAACGACTCATACAACCAATACTGGAAGAAAATAGTGTGCCGGACGGCCAAAAAATCACAGGCGTACCGGCCTCCGTCGTTCCGGCCTGAAGAATGGCCGCCGCGGTGGCTGGGTAGCAAAAAAAGGCTCGATGATGGCCTGTGATTTCATTTTCTTTGAAGAGATGTTTCTTAAAAACGATGCAAAGTTTAGAAAAAACTAATTACTTCACACGAATGTTATCAATTTTTTATTTATTTTCCCTATAACCGCTGGTTAGGCCGGAGTAGTTCGGTACATGGGTTAAATTTTTTATAGATCGGATATGACGAATCTGACAGCAGAGGATCTTATCTACGGTTACATGAATGGTATTTTCCCGATGGCGGACACGGATGGAACCCTGTATTGGTATTCACCGGAGCCGCGGGCCATTATTCCTATTGATACGTACAAACCCGCCAAGTCCTTACGACCCATTCTGAATAAAAATACCTTTTCCATTCGGATCAATTCGGATTTTGAAGGCGTCATGCGGGGCTGTGCCCGTACGCGGGCGGATGGAGAAGGCACCTGGATTTCCGAAGAAATCATTCAGGCCTATACCGATCTCCATCGCCTGGGTTTTGCTCACTCCGTCGAAGCGTACGTGGATAATGAACTGGCCGGGGGCTTGTACGGCGTGTCGATTGGCGGGGCGTTTTTTGGAGAATCGATGTTCTACAACGTTCCTAATGCGTCGAAAGTAGCCTTTCATTACCTGATCGAACGCTTACGCGAACGTCAGTACTACTTGCTCGATACGCAGTTTATCAATGACAATGTGAAGCGGTACGGAGCGATTGAAATTCCGCGGGCGGAGTACATGTTCCGTCTGCGAATTGCGTTGGATCAGCGTTGCCGATTTAGTGATAATGCTCCTACACCTTTCATTCCTTCGTTTCGCACGAATATTTCTTAAAAGAAAACCCCGCGTATCAGGCGGGGTTTTCTTTTAAACGACTGTTACGGCTGAGCTTGAGTCCAATCCTCTTCTTTTTATTAATCCCGCCGGGTCACGTCACTACCACCCGATTTTCGAACGGATACGGTTTTCGCTCCACCCGCGTAGTAAATATCACTCCCCCCACTCGCTTCTGCCGAAATCTCTTTGGTGGCGTATACGTGAGCATCCGAGCCTCCGGAGGCTTTTACGCGTACGACGTCAGCTTTAAATCCAGTAGCCTTGACGTCAGACCCACCGCTGGCCGAGACGTCAAATACCTGAGCACTGCCAGATAAATCGGCGTCGGAACCGCCGCCCGCTGAAATCGAAAAACGATTGGCTTTCACATCCATACGAGCATCCGATCCACCGCCCAGATCTACAGATAAATCTCCCACGTTCAGTGTCCCCTGCGTGTACACGTCTGAGCCGCCGCCCGCCCGTAATTTTTCGAGCGTTTTAAAGGATACATACGCCTTTACCGAGCGGTTTTTACCCCAGTTGCCCATGCCTGACTCCCGATTGATTCGCAAAACCAGTACGCCCTCTTTCACTTCAGAGACCACTTCATCTTCTTCCACGCCTTTCGCTTCCAGACGCAGACTTTCAGCGGAGCTTTGGGTAAGGTATAAATCAATACCGTGACTTACCTGAATGCCATTAAATCCGCTTGCGGGACGGGTTTTCTGCCAGTTTTGGGCTTGTATCTGATATGAAAAGGCCAAAGCGGCCATACTGGTGAGTAAAGTAAATCTCTTCATTAGTAGCGTTCGTTTTAGTAAAGGATGCATGAAGTTCGCAAAACGTTGCACAAAAAAGCCCCCACTTTTAGAAAGCAGGGGCTGGTTCAAGTTTTGGTTAAGGGAGTTGTTTACTTATTTGACCATCACTACGGTGCCGTTTACCACGTACGTAGCTTTATCAGTCTTGACGTTGTATACGTTATTCACCGAACGAATGGCCGATTGCGTCAGGAATACATCGTAGGGTTTGAGCACGTTGGTCTGAGCATCACGGTGATAGAGCGTATCGCCCACGTTCACTTCGCTCATGCGTTTAACGCCGCTGGTCGTCAGTACGGGGTGATTGGCCGTTGCTTCCAGACTCACCGATTCCCACTGCGTAGATTGAGAGGCCGTCAGTTTAGCCGCCGGATCCATCAAGGTCAGACGGGTCAGGGCAAAAGACTGATTAGCATGAATATCCAGTTTCTCTACCGTAGCCGTTTCCAGTACTTTTGTGTTGGCATTGAAGCTCTGAATCTGGTCGCCCGCTGTAATCGAAGCAATAGCTTTTGTGGTACCGTTAGCCAGAGTTACCAAGGCATCCGCTGGGAAACAATACTCGATTTTTTCGCCTTCCTGAGCGGCGGCTGGAGCCCCGCCTACCCCTGATTTTGTCAGGGCAAAAGCGATACAGGAAGACAGGCCCTTCATGGCTTCTTCGCCGTACTTCAGGTCGTCGATGTATTTGCCCCATACTTCACCCGGAGCATCCGGACTGGGTAACGGAAAGGCTTTCAGTTTACCATCTTTGGGCGTCGTGTAAATCGCGTACATGCCCAGTTCGGACATTTTCTCCGTTTCAAAAAGTTTGTACAGGTATACCCGACGCTCTGTACCGTCCGAAAACTTGAAGACGAAAGGATCACCCGAACGGTCAAGAATAAAACTACCCGCTTTCACGTACGTGTCCTTTTCGAGGTTTTTTACTGCTATTTTTTTAGCAGCTTCATATTCAGCAGCCGTAATGGGACGTTTCTCGGAATCCTGGGCCCAGCTACCCGTAGCTACCAGAGCAGCTAATCCTAAAGTCAGGAATAATTTCTTCATAGGGAAATTTAGTTTTCAGTGTCCAGTTTTCTGTTGTCAGTTTTCCGTTATCAGTCAATCGTTTCCAATAGGTAGCCTGTATGTATACTTTATACTTAGCTAGCGACCAAAAACGATTAACTACGAACCGACACACCTCACCCCGCCGATACCCGTTTGTGTAATAGTTCTACGGCGTAGCGGGCGGATTCGAAAGCTCCGGCCATCCAGGCGGGCAGGTTACTAGCGTGCTCACCAGCAAAGTAAATATCGTCGTCGTTTTTAGTCATCGTAGCGTACAGGCGTTGCCGGGCCGCATCCGAATAAATGCCCCAGCCTCCTTTGGAGTATGGAATCTTATGCCAGGCTAGCGAGAACGCATTTTCAAACTCATCCTTGTACTGTGGGTGAATCCGGGAACCTTGCTCGAAAGCCAGTTTTTGGCGATCTGCAAGGGAAAGCTCGCCTACTTTCTTGGCTAGTCCGTGGAAGTTGTACATGCCTTTCAGTACGCCTTTCGGTCCCAGCATACCGTGTGCGGGGTAGAAAATTTGCGTAATCTCCATGTTGGTTTTCGTAATACCCCCAAAGATCTGGTCGTCTTCTTCCCAAAAACGCCGCTTGAATTGCATGCCGATTTTACAGGTTTCCATGTACGGAACAAAATCCGCCACTCGCTGTACCTCTCCGGAAAGATCCGAAGGAATGCCCTTCAAGATGGGCAAGGGTAAAGTACAAATACAGTAGTCGCCTTTTACTTCGTGTTTCTGGCCCGTCTTCTTGTCGAGATACACAATCCGTACGCCGGGGTTCGTCTTCCGGATTTCCTGAATTTCACAGGATCGTTTCACCTTATCACCCACCACTTTTTCGAAAGCTTTTGGAATCATATCCATCCCGCCAACGGGTTGCAGTAACACCGGTTGCTGGTTGAACGTGTATTCGCCGACATTCGCAAAAGCCGGATGCGTAAGCCCCGATTCCACGATGTCTTTCAAAGCATAGGGTTTAGCGATGGTTCCTCCCCGCATACCCGCTCCCGGAGCCACCTCATAGCCGTGTCGCTCGGAGCCTTTATATTTTTTGTTGATGTCCAGATCGCCCTCTTCCCGTAGCCAGGCCACGTAGCGATCTACATCTTCTTTTGACATTTCTAAATCCAGTGCCTGTTGGTCGATGGCTTTCGCCACCAGTTCCGTCAGGTAGCCCCGCATATCCGCGTGAATTTCGCGGGCTCGTACTCGTTTGTTGGCCAGAGCCCCACGGTTACTCTCCGAATACTGGAACCCGGCTTCGTTGAGATTACCGAAGATTTCAACGGGTATCTTCAGTTCCCGGCAATATTGAACCGTAAGGTGGTGATGGTGAGGAATGCGGGCTGCTCCAGCATTGAGGTAGTACCCTTCGTCGAACTGGCAGGTTTGTTTTTCACCCCCTAGTTCAGTCTCGGTGGTTCCTTTCCGGATCGTCCAGATTCGGCCCCCTACCCGTTCGCGGGCTTCCAGTACTACGCAGTCGTAGCCCAGCTTACCCAGTTCGTAGGCAGAAGCGAGTCCAGCCAGTCCGGCTCCGAGGATAATAACTTTTTTACCGTTCGGCTTTTCATTGCGGGCTAAGTCAAAGTTCTTGGCTGGGGCTTCTGGAAAAAAACCCAAAGCCATCATCGCCAGGTAACTATTACCCGACTTTTCAATAAAATTTCTTCTGGTCATAGGGGAAAGAAAGGTTAGGACTTGAAAATAGTATCCGCCCGGTACGCAGCCCATGATCAAAATCAGCGTTTGCGTTGATTTAATCGTTTAAACGTACCGGGCGATAAGTCCCTACCAGGATCAGGACACTACTTTAGTAAATGAATCCGTAAAGGCTTTCATTTCATCCATGGTTCCGATCGAAACCCGGCACCAGTGCTGTCCATCGAAGAACCAGTTTCGTACCATTACGCCTTCCTGCATGAGTTTTCCGGTCAGTTCCGTACCCTTCATATTGACTGGGAAGAGCATAAAGTTGGCGTACGAAGGAATGACCTTGTAGCCGGCTTTCGTCAGGAAATCAGCCGTATACTTTTTCGATTCATTCGTTTTGTCGAGTACCATTTTCGTATTCTCAGCATCCGAGAAAGCGGCCATAGCTCCCATAATGGTAGGCAGTGTCAGGCCAAAGCCGTTCATCGTATACTTGGAAATATCCTGCAACAGTTCGGGTTTACCCAGAGCGTATCCCAAACGCATCCCCGCAAACGCATACAGTTTAGAGAGCGTCCGTAGTACGATTACGTTTTTGCCCTCCTTGATTTTATCGACCATACAATCCGTTTTCGGATTGGTGGCGTAATCGATGTAAGCTTCATCCACCAGTACGGTAACTTTTGGTGAAACCTCGTCAATGAATTTCCGGAGCTTATCCGGGGGCAGCAAATTGCCCGTCGGGTTATTGGGATTACAGATGTAGACTAGGCTGTGTTTAGCGGGATCAATTTTCTTCGCCATTGCATCCAGGTCGTACTGATAATCCGCCGTGAGTTTCACCTTTTCCATGGGGTAACGCTCGTCATTACTCGAGATGTAGCAGGGATCGCCCACCATGATCGTACCCTTCTGAGCAAAGTGCATCAAGCTGGCATTCAGCAATTCCGTTGAACCACAGCCCAGTTTAATATAGCTTTTGGACGCTCCACCCCAACCGCCGCCACCGGCCGGACTTTGGGGCATCGGAATACCATCCTTCTCAGAAATCGCTTTGTATAAGTCCATCGTAGCTCGCATCGCATACCGGTTGGCCTCGGTTAGGGAGCTATTGACGGCCGTTTTGGTTTTTGCCGAAAGTCCCCAGGGATTTTCGTTAGCACTCAGACGGGCTTTCACCGCTGCTGGCGGCATGGAGTCTGCTAGCATGGCCGCCCGAAATTCGTGCGACAAATCCATGTACAATTCATTCCGGGCTGCCGGATCTGCATAAGCCTTTTGCAGAAGAGCGGGTAATGCGGTTGCTCCTACCGTCATGGCAGCGGAGTTTTTGAGCCAGTTACGACGATTCATCTTTCGTAAGCGTTTGATGGTTTTGTGGTATGCGAGCGACCTGAATGGGACTTTAGAAAGAAGTAGTAGAAAATTTTACCATGCTTCTATTTTAATGAAAAAAATTTTCCCTTTCTGGGCATAAAATTAATTATTCTTTGGGAAGTATGCAACTAGCCCATACTATCTATTTTTCTAAATTTATAATTTTTGTCGACCAAAACAGCCATTATACAAACCTATTATTCTTTAATTTAATAAAAATAAGTCTATAAAAGTCATTTTTAAAACCTTAAAACCAGAAAATCTACAAAATAGACATAGTAACCAGATTGAGTACCAAATCCCTACCTTTGCCGTCAGTATGAAGCCTATCTTAGTCATTAAATTTGGTACGGCCAGTCTCACCAAAGTAAACGGTGAGATCAATGAGGCCACAATTCTGGAAATTGCCCGTCAGGCCGCTCAGCTCCACGATCAGTATCGGATTGTACTGGTTTCTTCGGGAGCGGTAGGTGCCGGTAAAGCCTATCTGCAGAATTATCGGGGTGACCTCTCGCAACGTAAAGCGGCAGCCGCCATTGGCAATCCCCTCCTGCTGGGTTTGTATACGAAATACTTTGGTGCCTTCGGGATTCCGGTCGCCCAAAGTCTGTGCGAACGAAGCCACTTTGCCAATCGCTCGCAGTTTCTGCAACTCAAGCAAACCTACGAGACCCTTTGGGAAAACGGCGTCATTCCGGTCGCCAATGAAAACGACGTAGTATCGGACTTAGAGCTAAAGTTCTCGGATAACGACGAGCTGGCGACGTTACTCGCCGCTGGACTCGGAGCCGATACGCTGCTGTTCAGTACATCCGTAGGGGGCTTGCTTGATCACGACGGAGCCATTGTTCCTCGGGTCGAACACATTGATGAAAGTATACTGGGACTGGCGGATACTTCCAAAACGGCCGTTGGTCTGGGCGGTATGGTTTCCAAACTCAGCTTCGCCAAACGGGCCGTACGCATGGGTATCCGGGTAGTCATTTTTGGCATCCATACGCCGGAAGGTATTCTCAACGCTCTGAAGGAAGAAACGGGTACCGTTTTCACCCCCGAAAAGGTATCTCTGAAAGCCCGCCATAAGTGGTTGGGTACCGGTAGTCTCATCGCCGGGCAGCTATGCATTGACGCCGGAGCCGTTAAAGCTCTACGCGATCGACGGAGTTTATTGGCCGTGGGTATTCAGGAGGTTACGGGAGAGTTTGATCGCGGCGAGGTCATTGAAATCCGGGATGAAGCGGCTCAGGTAATTGCCGTAGCTAAAGCCCGGGAATCTTCGCGGGTTGTGGCAGAAAACCTGAAAACCCAGAATTTTGAAGTCGCTCACGCTGACGATATTGTTTTACTGTAAGGAATCCGTTTGCTGATTCCTACGCCTTAAATCCTTTTTTGCGATATGTCTGCTTCGGATTCCGAAATTCTTTCCATCGTTCCTCAACTGGCGGCTACGCACGCGGCGGCTCCGGCCCTGCGTCGACTGACGGACGCTCAGAAGGCGGCTCTGCTCTATCGGCTGGCGGAGGTTCTGCTTGCTCATACGGCTGCCATTCAAGCCGAGAATCAAAAGGACCTCGAACGAATGCCGCAAAGCGACCCCAAATGGGATCGGTTGCTACTGACGGAAAAAAGAATCGAAAATCTGGCTCAAAGCGTACGGGATGTAGCCCAGCTAACCGATCCAACGAATCAGATTTTACTGGAACGTACCTTACCCAACGGGCTGCACCTCAAGAAAATCGCGGTACCGATGGGCGTCGTGGGGGTTATCTACGAATCCCGGCCCAACGTAACGATCGATGTAACCGCTCTTTGCTTGCGTTCGGGGAATGCCGTTGTCCTTCGCGGAGGCAGCGATGCCTGGCATACGAACCAGTATTTGGTAGGTCTGGTCCACCAGGTATTACAGGAACAAGGCGTTCCGGTTGAAATCATTACGCTATTACCCACCGATCGCGAACTGATGAAAGAACTGCTGACGGCCACCCGTTACGTGGACATCATCATTCCGCGGGGTTCGGAGCAACTCATTCAGTTTGTCCGTCAGCACTCGCTGGTACCAACCATCGAAACCGGAGCGGGTGTCGTTCATACCTATGTGCATGAGGAAGCCGATCTGGAAAAGGCCCGCGACATTGTCGTAAACGCCCGCGTATCCCGACCGTCGGTTTGCAACTCGCTCGATGGTTTACTCGTCGATCAGGGCATTGCTTCGGCCTTCTTACCGATGCTTTGTCAGGATTTTGAAAAATGGAATGTGGAGATCTACGCTGACCCGGCTGCGTATTACGTGCTGGAAAAAACCGGGTATCCGCAACTGTACCACGCTCAGGACGAAGATTTTGGTAAAGAATGGCTCGATTATAAAATTACCATCAAAGTAGTGACGGGGCTGGATGAAGCCCTGGAACACATTCGCACGTACTCGTCGCGTCACTCGGAGGCCATTGTTTCGGGAAACCCGGACGTCTGCCGCCGTTTTCTGGAAGAAGTAGATGCCGCCGCCGTATACGCCAACGCCTCTACCCGCTTTACCGATGGCGGTGAATTTGGATTGGGAGCTGAAATTGGCATCAGTACGCAGAAGCTGCACGCTCGTGGGCCCTTTGCCCTGGAAAAACTGGTTACCGAAAAATGGATTATTGAAGGCACTGGCCAAGTTCGCTGGTAATATCTGCTTCTGACAAACGCGGCGGCTGGTTATGACCAGTCGCCGCGTTCCGTTTTTCAGACAAAGGTTATATTTTTTGACTTGGGTATCAGAGAGCATCCAGATTGGAGCCTTCTTCCTCCTGCAGTTTATCCCGGGTATCTTTATACGCCTCTTCGATCGAGTGTGATTTGCGTAAGTCACTGGCTTTTCGCGTCAGATCGGCCAGCGTTTCGTAGTGCTTACACAATACGTCGAGTTCATCCTGATTCAGGCTTTCTACCCCTACCAGGCGGTTACTGGCTCCCTTCGTCGCGGCAATGAGTTCATTTAGTTTCAATTGGATCGATACTGAATCTTTATTTTGTGCTTTCTGGATGACGAATACCATCAGAAACGTAACAATCGTGGTGGAGGTATTAATGACCAGTTGCCAGGTTTCGGAGTACTGAAAAAAAGGCCCACTGATCGCCCACACGAGGACGACACCCAGAGCAATTAGAAAAGCCCACACGCTACCCGTGGCTTTCGTGACCCAGGAAGAAAATTTTTCAAATGGTGTTTGCTCGTGCGATAGCGGAAGCGGACTCAGCGAAGGGGATTGCTTTTTCATGACGTTTGGGGCTCTCGAATGGATCTCGTTTGATAAGCTTCGTAAAAAAATAAGCCGCCTAAACGCAAAAGAGCCTCCTTCGATGGAAGGAGGCTCTTTTTTAATTTCGTTTTTATCTAAATGTTCAGATAGCGTAGCAAAAGATCCAATCGATCGCGGTCCGTTGTATCGAGTGCTTCGGTCGTAAAAACCGAATCAATGACATAATTATACCGCTCAAAGGTAGCAATCACGGCTTTGATATCGCGGCGATTCAGCTTCAATGTCAGCTTACCCGGACGATCCGTCTCATAATCCCCACTGTGGAAATAACTACTCACTATTTTCACATCATTCGATTCAATCAGCCGACTCACTTCACTCATGGAGTAGTCCCGATCTTCCACTTGCAACACCAGTACCGCTCCCTCTTCCTGCGTACCCAGTTCACTGGCAAACCGCTTAAGTAGTTCATTCACCGAAATACTTCCGGTAAACTGCTGTTCTTCATCCACTACGGGTAATACCTCGAGCTGATACAGCTGGGCGGTACGTAGCAAGTCATACAAGTGTTGATAGGGCTGTACGGTTACCGTTGCGTATTCGGGCTCTAATTCAGCCAGTGAATCTTCTTCGTCAGCGTTCATCAAACGCTCTTCCGAAAGAATGCCAACGTACGTTTCCCCCTCGGCTAAGGCCAGTTGGGGTATACGGAATTCCTGCATCCAATCCAAGGCTTTTCCCACGGTGTCCGTTGGCCGTAATGTCGGCAATAAGGGGTCAATCAGTTCTTCAGCAAGCATAAGGCCATGGGTTATTGACTAGTGAATGCGATGGTCCGGTTTACTCAATACGCTACTCGTTTAGATACGTCGACAGATGGAAGAGAGCAATAATTAATTTTCTACGAGTACCAGTTCCTTGGTACGTTTCAAAAATCCGGCCAGAATCTGGTTGAATTCTTCCGGGTGCTCCATCATCGGAGCGTGACAGCATTTATCGATAAAGTACAGCTCCGTGTTCGGAATCAAACGATCAAATTCGTGAGCTACCGTCGGAGGCGTAATCGTATCATTTAATCCCCAGATGAGCAGCGTCGGTACTTGAATCTGCGACAAATCTTTACCCACGTTGTTGCGTTGAGCCGACTTGGCAATCTGTACGATACTCATACATTTGGGAATGCTGTTCGTGATTTCAAAACACTCCTCGATCAGCTCGGGCGTAGCCACGTTCGGATCGTAGAAGGTATAGGAAACCCGCTCGCGGATGTACTCGTAACTGCCGCGTTTGGGATAACTACCGCCCATTGCATTTTCAAACAATCCAGAGCTACCCGTCAGCACCAGCCGCTTCACATTCTCGGGATTTTTGATGGTATACAACAAAGCAATATGTCCACCCAGAGAGTTGCCTACTAGCGTAAGGTCGGTCAGTTTACGATCCTGTACGAATTTCTCGACAAAGGCCGTTAATCCTTCCACACCGGCTTCCCGCGGGGGCATTTCATAAACAGGCATCAGCGGAATAATCACCCGATACTGATCTCTGAATGTATTAATGACCGCATCCCAGTTGGACAAAGCTCCGAACAAGCCATGAAGCATCATGACAATCTCGCCTTGCCCTTCGTCGATAAACTGATAGCCGTCTTCTTGTTTAATTGAATAGTTCATTTCACGGATTAAGACAATCGTTGAGGCAAAATAAAGCAATTTTTCTTTGAAAGATTCAAAACGAAGAAACTGCTTTTTTTCGTATTCTATCGAAAATAGCCAATTCGTCTGGGAATGACAAAAAGATTGAATCGTAGATTTGTTAAATTTTAGGGTAAAATTCTCCCTTTTCGCTTATGCAACTTCCTGATTCCCTGCTTTCCTCTATACAAGAAGAAAGCGGTTTTAATAAAAAAAAATTCCTGGAGGCTCACGAAAAGCCGGCTCCGGTATCAATTCGTATTAATCCTGTAAAAAAAATAAGCCCTCCCGCTGGGGCTACGCCTGTGCCCTGGACGGATCTGGGTTTTTATTTACCCGAACGGCCCATCTTTACCCTCGATCCCCTGTTTCACGCCGGTACTTATTACGTTCAGGAAGCCAGCTCGATGTTTCTGGAAGCCTTCTTCCGGCAGGTCATGGAAGAAGAACCGCTGCGGGTACTCGACCTGTGTGCGGCTCCGGGCGGCAAGAGTACACTCCTTTCCAGTTTGCTCAGCGACGACTCACTGCTGGTATCGAATGAAGTCATCCGGCCCCGTTCGGGCGTATTGGCCGATAACCTGACCAAATGGGGTCGCATTCATTCCTTTGTTACCAATAACGATCCCCGTGATTTCCAGCGTCTGCCGGGTTTCTTTGATATTGTCGTGGTAGATGCCCCCTGTTCGGGTTCGGGCCTGTTTCGCAAAGATGCGGCGGCCATTACCGAGTGGTCGGAAGAAAACGTGGCTCTGTGTTCGCAGCGTCAGCAACGGATTCTGGCCGACGTATGGCCCACGCTACGCGAAGGGGGCATACTGATCTATTCCACCTGCTCCTACTCCAGCGAAGAAAACGAGCAGGTACTCGACTGGCTGGGATCGTCGTTTGCTTGTACTTCCATTCCTTTCGCGGAATCGTACGAAGGTATTGTGGAAGTACGTACGGAACAGGAAAATTACGGCTATCGTTTCTGGCCCGACCGGATAGAAGGCGAAGGTTTCTTTATTGCGGCCTTTCAGAAAACGGAAGATCAGGAAGACTATCCTTTTCGAAATACTTCG
>NZ_JBMDWJ010000194.1:0-12037 GCF_048595215.1 Siphonobacter sp. | reverse complement strand
AAATCGGGAGCCGTTGCCTGATACGAAACCAGAGCGATCAGCGGATGCAAGGGCTTCGGCTGCTTCAGGTGCTCTAGCAGCTCAGTAATCGTTTTAAAAACGTGCATTTGCGGTGCTTTCATTCGGTCAATCTTTACAAGCGTAACGGCTGAGGAATAAATGCCCTCTACTAGTCCTGGGCGGTAGGACGAATGACAATATCACCAATTTCTACGTCATCCGGTTGTTCCAGGGCAAAGGCCGCCGCTCGGGCCACGGCTTCGGGCGGCAGGCCGAGCGTGTCCATTTGATCCGTAATGGCTGCTTTTAAGACTTCATTTTTCAACTGGGCTACAAAATCAGTTTTTACCATGCCCGGTGAAATGCCCGTTACCCGATACTTCCCTTTAGATTCCTGTCGTAAGGCTTCATGAATGGTGCGAACGGCATTTTTGGTTCCCGCGTAGACGCCCTGATTGGGCGTAATTTTAATACCCGAGGTGGAAATAATGGTAATGATGTGCCCGAAACCCTGTTGTTTGAATACCGCCAGCCCCGCAGCAATACCGTACAGGACGCCTTTTAGGTTAATATCGATCATCTTTTCCCAATCCCCAATTTGTAACTCATCCATTCGCGAAAGCTCACTCACGCCCGCGTTATTGATGATGGCGTCTACCTTTCCGTACTGCTGACGGGCCAACGCAACCAGACGCGTCAGATCTGCCTGCTGGCTTACATCGGTCAAGACATAAGTAGCCTGTCCGCCCTGTTCTTTAATCTGATGTACGAGTTCGATCAGACGATCTTCCCGCCGGGCTCCCAGAACCACAATCGCCCCTTGCTGAGCTAACAGGCGAGCGGTAGCCTGACCAATGCCACTACTGGCTCCCGTGATGACGATAACTTTTCCCTGATTTGTGCTTGGCATACGTGTGCTGTGAAATGTTTCGACAAAGTTCACAATCACCCGTTTGCTAAACGTAGCCTAAAATGCAGAAGACTTAGCCAAAATGTTGGGTAAGAATAAAAGTGTGTACAAACCTTGGTAGCCCGGCATGTCTCCGCTAAGATTCAGCCCAAGGTCCCTACATCCTATCCGGAATCAATAAATGAGATTAACTGATGGATTACCTTAACCCTAATAGTAAGGGCATTTTTGTAGTAAAATCAGGGCGTATGTTCGTATAGTAAATACCGTTACTTTTGTATCGTCTCGTTCATGCAGAGGGATTGAAATAAGATCTCTGCTCCTTGTGGCAGGGCCGGGTTCTCTGGTTGGAACCTGCTCCGTTAGTCAGGCTGATTTATGGGGATTATCACAATGACTGACGGAGTTCCTGCATAAGGAAGATTTCTAACGAAGAGTCCATGTAGCATTTTATATCCACCCACCTCTATGTATCCTGGTAAAGGCTTTCTCCGATTATTGGAGAGAGCCTTTATTATTTATTGTAAGGAATGCCTCCTACGCTTCTGGTTTGACCTAAGGAATGGCATTGTAGTTTCTTTTTAGATAACTGGCAAACAAGGGCCATGGCTCGCGATCAGGCGAAATACACGACTGGATCGTACTATCGCCCAATTCTTCCCCCTTAACTACCGAATTTGTACCCCGATCCAGGCGAGCGGGCGGCTTAGTATTGCCTACCGAAATCACGCTATGAACGCATCGCCTTCCAACCCCAGAAAAAGTCACCACTATGCATGGCTCATCTATGCATTAATGGTAGTCATTATTGGCTTAACCCTGTTTGTGATTTACACGTTTTAGCTACAGTCTTCTTCCAGCGGCGTAGGCGTCGTTCGGAATTGTCGGGCGTATTCCGAGGGCGGTACGTTGTACAGCTTCTGGAACATTTTCCGGAAATACTTCACGTCTTCAATGCCCACCTGATACGCAATATCCGATACCCGCATCGGGGTACTGGCCAGAAGCTGGGCGGCCCGTTTCATACGTACATCGCGAATGAATTCAACAACGGTTTGTCCGGTAATACTTTTCAGCCGCCGATAGAATACCGACTGACTCATGCCCATTTCCTGAACCAGGATCTGAACGTTGAATTCAGGTTCCTGTAATTGGTTTTCGACAATCTGCATGGCCTTTTCCAGGAAGAACTTATCGGCATCCGGAATGACGACTTCGGAGGGCTCCAGCAAGATTTTTCGCTGGTAGTACTCCCGTAGTTTGACCCGGTTCAGCAGTATACTCGTGATCTTGGCGTACAGGATTTTAGGATGGAAGGGCTTGGCGATGTAATCGTCGGCCCCGTGTTCCAGACCTTCTAGTTCGTACACCGCCGCGGCCCGGGCCGTGAGCAGCAACACGGGAATATGATTGGTTTTGGGATGCTGCTTGATTTTTCGACAAAGTTCCAGACCGTCGCTCCGGGGCATCATAATGTCACTAATGATCAGGTCGGGCAGACTCGTCAGGGCCTGATTCCAGCCATCCAGTCCATCGACGGCCGTCAGTACTTCAAATTCACCAACCAATAACTGGTGCAGATACTTCCGCACTTCTTCATTGTCTTCCACCACCAGCACGCGAAGCGAAATCGGTAACTGACTGGTTGCCGCGAGGAGTTCCGCATCGGCCTCGGGTAGCTCCAGCGTAACCGGAACGGCGGTTTCGGGAACGTGAATTTCGGAGGCTTGCAAATGGCGATTCCCGAAAGGCAGGCGGACTATGAAGGTAGTCCCCTGATCCGGGGCACTAGTCACTGAAACTTCGCCCCGGTGCCGTTCCACCCACTGTTTCACCAACGAAAGGCCAATGCCCGAACCTACAATCTTTAGGGTTTGGGTATGAGAAGCCTGGAAATAGGGATCGAAAATATGTTCCAGTTCTTCGGTGGGCATCCCTACACCCCAATCCCGTACCTGAATTTCCAGGTAATGCTGTAGAAGCCGACCGTTGTGGTACTCCGCTGACTGCCCGGCATCTCCCACGACCTGTAGGGACAAGCGAATCCGGTCTTGCGGGCGAGTGTACTTGAAAGCATTCGACAACAGATTAGTCAGAATGATTTCCAGTTTATTCCGGTCAAAATACAGGTAGATGGGCTCCGCTGGTTTTTCCAGCCGGTAATCCAGTTGCATTTCTTCGGCTTTGAGCTGATAAATGAGATACAGCTCTTCCACAAAACTGCTGATGTTTTCCCGACTGGCCTTCAGGGACAAATGACCCGACTCCACCTTGCGGAAATCGAGTAACTGATTCACCAGATCGAGTAGCTTACGCGTCTGGCTGTGCATGAGTAATACTTTTTCCCGTAAGCCACTTTGCTGGTATTTGGAAGATACCAGTTCTTCCATCGGCCCCAGAATCAGCGTAAGGGGCGTTCGGAGTTCGTGGGAGACATTCGTGAAAAAGCTCAGCTTCAAATCGGTCAGTTCCTTTTCTTTCTCATGCTGGAATTTTTCAAAAGCCAGCGTATTTTTCAGAGCCTGCTGGGCCGTCGCGATGCGGCGGTACAACAGCAGAGCCCCCGTTAGGATACAGCCATAGAGCACGTACGCCCACCAGCTTTTCCACCAGGGTGGCAGAATCGTTACCTGTACCTGAGCGGACTGGCTCGACCAGATGCCGTCGCCGTTGGTTGCTTTCACCAGAAACGTATATGTACCGGCAGCCAGGTTTGAAAAACTGGCCATCCGTTGTCCGCTGGGTAATTCCACCCAATCCGTGTTGTACCCTGCCAGACGATACGCGTACCGTTGCTTCTTCGGATTGGCGTAGTTGAGGGCGACAAAAGCCAGCGAAAAATCGTTTTCGGAGGCCTCCAGCCGAACATCCGGATTCGCCGAAAACGGCTTTTCCAGCAGTACCCGGCCGTTCAGGGTATCGCCGGTAGCTACGGGTTGATTGTGCACGCGAAATTCGGTGATCTGTACCAGCGGCGGATACGGATTCGGACGGATTGCGGCGGGTTTGAAAGACGTAATGCCATTGATACCGCCGAAGTAAAGCGTCCCGTCGCTGGAGCGGTAGGAGGCTCCGACTTTAAAGGAATTACTCTGAAGGCCGTCCGTCACATCATAATGCCAGAGCTGATGAGTACGGGGGTTAAACTGATACAGGCCCGTCCCGCCAATCCAGAGGTTCCCCGATTCGTCAAACTGTAAACTTTCAATATCGTTTTCGGGTACCCAGCGGCGGTAGCGTTCGATGCGTTCCGTACCGGGCGTGAGTCGGTGCAGACCACCCCCGATGGTACCAATCCAGAGGTTTCCGGCGGAATCTTTGGCCAGTGGCCATGCGTAATTCGTTTGCAGACTATTCGGATTACCCGGTTGGTGCGTAAAAGCTTTCAGCAAAGACAATTTACCCTGCCGGATCTGGAGCTTAAGTACGCCCTGATCCCGTGTACTGGCCCATAAACAATCCTGACTGGCATCGTACAGAAGCGAGGTAATCTGTCGCGTGGGCAAATTATGCTGATCGGGCGAGTAGGTTCCTTGGTATTTCCCCTGCTCATCGTACGCAAGAATACCGGCACTGCTGGTGGCAACCCAGAGCATACCGTGACGGTCCTGCGTGATATGTTCGATGCAGATGTTTCGCCAGTCCGGTCCGTTCGGGACGGGAGCTTGCAGGCGGGGTACTGAACTTCCGCCCGGAGCCATCCGCAAGAGGCCTTTGTAACGCGTACCGATCCATAAAGTGCCCTGGGTATCCTGATAGATAGCCGATACATCCATGCCATTATCCCGACCGAAGACCGTACTGCTCAGGTAATTTCGAAAGGTTTTGTGGCGGAGGTCGTAGCTGGCAAATCCGTTACGGGTACCCATCCAGATCTGCTGGGCTTTTTCGTCTTTAAAAATAGTATTGATGTAATTGTGAGCCGGAGTCGTAGAGCCTAGCATCTGCCGCCGGATGAGTCCGAATGGTTTCGAGCGGAGTTTCAGCAGGTTTAGTCCCCCGGCTGAAGTTGCCAGCCAGAGGTTGTTAAATCGATCTTCCAGAATATCGTGCACCCGTACGGAATTGATGCTGTATAGATCCGTATCCTGAGGCAGGAAGGTTTGTACATCGGTTACATCCAGCGGCAGGCCGCTACGCTGGGCAGGCCGCATGAGCATCAGGCCATAACTGGTACCAATCCAAAGCCGCTGAAATGAATCGAGAAACAGACTTTCGATCGTTGCAAACTGCAAGGGTAGGGCTTGCGGCTGTAAGTGGCCCCCCTGAGCGAGTATAGCGTCCGGAGCCCAGAATACCTGATTCCCCGTACCAATCCACAAATCACCCCGGTAATCCCGGTGAAGGGCCCGAATCGATGTTTGACCCAAGGCTTGTATCGGTAAGGCTTTACGCGTATGGGGCTTGATGACCCAGAGTCCATGATTAAGTGTTCCTACCCACACCTGTCCGGTACGATCTACCGCAAGTCGGGAAATACTGGGTTGACCAACAATAGGAATTCGGACAATCTTTTGAATGCTTCCCGAAACATCCAGTTCTATGACAAACAATCCGGCCTGATGCGTTGCCACCCAAAGACGCTGAGGAGCGTCGGAGGCAATGGCGTTGATGTTTACTTCGGATAATTGCTGAGCCAGAGCCTGAAAAGCAGCGGCTCCTGCACATTCCTGAATACTGGAAAAGCGGTCTTTTGAAGCGTCATACAGATATAGTCCGGCCCGTTCCACACCCACCCACAAGCGTCCGCTGGGGTCCACATGCAGCGTTCGGACGCGATTAGCCGTCGTGCCCAGGTGGTCATTCAGGGGCAAGTCGTACGTCTTCAGGGTATGCCCGTCGTACCGATCCAGCCCTTTGTTGGTTCCTACCCAGGTAAAACCCAGCCGATCCTGAGCCACGCACATGGCGTCACTGTGGGAGAGGCCTTCGTTGACCGTAATGTGTTCAAAGCGAAAAGGTGCGGATTGAGCCATCGCCGGTATCAGGCAACCACTCATCCAGAAAAGACAACTTAAGAAAAAGAACTTCATAGATTGGCTAATATGCCCCTCTGTTTTGACGAAAAAAAGCCTCCCCGGCCATTACGCAGGTTCTAACTTTGTTGTACGCGTTGGGTAAGAGAAATAATCCACTCGAAAATCAACTTAAAAAGATCATAAGTTTACTTATTTTTCTCTTATTCGCAAGATTTTTTCAATTCCTTTTCAAAACCTTTATGTCCTATCGTATTCTTTTTTGTCTGTGGCTTTTCATGGGTTTTGTTTCCGCCGGATGGGCTAAACCCCTTCGGAAAGAACCCTATTCGGCGTACCTTTTCGTTTACTTTACCGGTAAAGGAGCTAATCAGGAAGCCATACGTTTTGCCGTCAGTAAAGATGGTTACAACTACAAGGCTCTCAACTTCAATCAGCCGATCATCCCCTCGGCCGAGATAAGTGCCACGGGCGGCGTTCGCGATCCGCATATTTTGCGTAGTGAAGATGGCAAGTCGTTTTATATGGTAGCCACGGATATGCACACCGTCAAAAACAGCTGGGGACCGAACCACGGCATGGTGCTGCTTCGTTCGAAGGATCTACTGCATTGGCAATCCAGTAAAATTGACATTACGCAAACCTATCCGGCATTTAAGGAAGTAAACCGGGTATGGGCTCCGCAGACCATCTACGATCCCGTCGCGAAAAAGTATATGATTTACTGGTCCATGCGATTCGGGCAAGATGCTGATAAAATCTACTATGCCTACGCTAACGCAGATTTTACGGCCTTGGAGAGTACACCTCAGTTGCTCTTCACCAACCCTCAGGGTGGTTCCTGTATCGATGCGGATATTATCCGGAAAGATGGCGTATACCACCTGTTCTATAAAACGGAAGGCAACGGTAATGGCATCAAGCAGTCTACCGCCAAACAATTGACGGGCCCCTATACTCAGCACGACGCCTACCTGCAACAGACCAAGGATCCAGTCGAAGGCTCCGGAATTTTTAAACTCAACCATTCCGACCAGTACATTCTTATGTACGATGTCTACACCAAGGGCCGCTACGAATTTACGACCAGCAAAGACCTGGAGCATTTTACGAAAGTAGACCACGAAATATCCATGAATTTCCTCCCCCGGCACGGTACTATACTGCCGATCACGCAGGCGGAGTATCAGGCTTTGACGAAGCAGTGGCCGCTGGCGAATAACCCCGTACTGGGTGGTCATTTTGCGGATCCGGAAGTGCTGTACGCGGAGAAAACGGGTAAGTTCTATCTCTATCCAACCAGTGATGGTTTTGATAACTGGGGAGGTACGTACTTTAAAACCTTTTCGTCCACGAATCTGGTTGACTGGCATGACGAAGGCGTGATTCTGGATTTGCCCAAGCAAACCACCTGGGCCAACCGCAACGCCTGGGCTCCGTGCATCGTGGAGAAGAAAATCGGGGGCAAGTATCAATACTTCTATTACTACTCAGGAGCCCAGAAAATTGGGCTGGCCATTGCCGATGAACCGACGGGACCTTTTACGGACATTGGTAAGCCTTTCATTGATAAACACCCGGAAGGCATTAAAAACGGTCAGGAAATTGATCCGGATGTGTTTACCGATCCAGAAACGAATAAAAGTTACCTGTACTGGGGAAATGGCTATCTGGCCGCGGCGGAGCTGAGTGAAGATATGCGTTCAATCAAACCCGAAACGCAGAAAATTCTAACGCCGGATCAGACCTTCCGTGAAGGCACCTACGTCATTTATCGGAAAGGAACGTATTATTTCTTTTGGTCGGAAGACGATACCCGTAGCGAAAACTACCGGGTACGCTACGCTACGGCGAAGTCTCCGCTGGGTCCTCTGACCATTCCGGCCCATAACCTCGTCATCGAAAAAGACAAGAGTCGCGGAATTTACGGTACGGGGCACAACTCCGTCATTCAGGTGCCGGGCAAGGATGAGTGGTACATCGTCTATCACCGCTTCCGCTACCCCGATGGCATTACGCTGGGCGACGCGGCGGGGTACAACCGGGAGACCTGTATCGATCGGCTGAGCTTCAATGCGGACGGCAGTATTGCCCCGACGAAACCCACCTTAGAAGGAATTGCTCCCGTGACTCTGAAAAAGTAAACTTGGCTTTTCATACTTCAAACAGCTGGTGCTCTGAGCATCAGCTGTTTTTTTATGTCCAAGCAGTACTTCCGATTACTTTTTCAGGAATGTTTAGGTAACTCGCTGATTCTGAATAGAGCAAAGTCAAATTTACCCCCGCTTTTTGACGAAATCGTCCCCGTTTGTTCTGCTTAAGGACCTCTACTTTTGGACTATTCAAGTAAATAGTTTAACCGACCGCTATCGATTGAATATTAATTCTACCAATAGTTAGACACCTTTTTTTACTTCTATGAAATTTAAATGGCTACTTATTTGTGGAGCGATGTTACCCCTGCGAGGTGGATTCGCCCAGCCCTGGACCGGAAGTTCGTTACACGCCTCAGCGAAGACTTCCCGTCAAGCCATTATTATCACCGGAAAAGTAACCGACGGCAACGGACAGGGAATTCCCGGTACTAGCGTTTCCTTAAAAGGAACGACGCTGGGAACGAATACCGATACCGATGGGAATTTCAGACTACAGATTCCCGAGGGTACGTCCAATCCAATCCTGGTTTTCTCGTATGTAGGGTATGCCACGCAGGAAATAGCAGTAGGCTCACAGACCACCATTAATGTCCAACTGAAAGACGATAGCCGGGCCTTGAGCGAGGTTGTCGTGGTGGGCTATGGTACCCAGAAACGTTCGGACATTACGGGCTCAGTAGCATCTGTACCGAAGGGACGTTTGTCGCAATTGCCCGTTACCAACGTATTGCAGGCCGTACAGGGATCCGTGGCGGGGGTAAATATCTCGCAGCCTTCTTCCGTACCCGGTGCTTCCCCTTCTACGACCATTCGGGGCCAGAACTCGATCAACGCCAATTCAGGACCGTTTGTGGTGGTGGATGGTATTCCGCTGAGTAAGACGGGTGGTTCACTCAACGACATCAACCCGAATGACATCGAGTCGATGGAAATTCTGAAAGATGCCTCTGCTGTAGCCATTTACGGTACGAACGGTGCCAACGGGGTAATCCTGATTACGACCAAACGCGGTACTACCGGTAAGCCCACCATCCGTTACAATAATTACGTAGGAATTGAAGAGTTCTCACACATTCTTCGTCCCAGAAACGGAGCGGAATACGTTCAGAAGTACGCCGATTTTATTGCACAAACGGGTCAGAAGGCACCATTCCCCGTTCCGAACTACGACGAGCTTCCTAATTACAACGCCGGGATCACGACTGACTGGATCAAGGAATCGACCCAGACGGGCGTTCTGCAGGATCATAACCTAAGCATTTCCGGCGGTTCTCCTAACGTTCGGTACTTTGTTTCCGGCGAGTTTCTGGATCAGAAAGGTGTAGTGAAGGGCTATAATTATAAGCGGGCCAGTTTCCGCTCGAACCTCGATGTAACGCTGACGGATTTTCTAACGGTTGGAACCTCGCTCTTCATCGCTAACAACAACCGCGACGGTGGCCGGGCTAACCTGCTGAATGCTTCGGCCATGAGCCCCTACGGCCAGATGTACAATACAAACGGGACGTACAAGATTTTCCCCATGTTCCCCGAGCAATTGTTTACGAACCCCCTGCTGGGTTTAACCACGGATCGACTGGATCGGAGTACGAATCTGAACGGAAACGGCTATGTAGAGGTGAAGTTGCCCGGTAAACTGGACGGTCTGAAGTACCGCATGAACATTGGGTACTCTTACATTCCAGCCCGTACGGGTAGCTACGTAGGTCGTGCGGCCAATGACCTGATCGGAACGGCGAATACGTTTTTCTCAGAAACTAACAGTTTCACGCTGGAAAACATCATTTCCTACACCAAAGATTTTGGTAAACACCACTTTGATTTCACGGGTCTGTACAGTGCTCAACAACGGAAATATGGTACCGCCTCGGGTGAAGCGAAAGGTTTTGTAAATGATCAACTTTCCTTCAACAACCTCGGAGCGGGTGCTACGCAGTCCAGCAACTCCTACGCGGATCGTTACGCCCTGAACTCTCAAATGGGCCGGGTGAACTATTCGTATGACAGTCGCTATTTGTTGACCGTTACGGCCCGGAATGACGGATCCTCGGTTTTCGGAGGGAATACAACGAAGTATGGTCTGTTCCCCTCAGCGGCTTTGGGCTGGAACATCAGCAACGAGGCCTTCATGAAGAATCAGAACATCGTTAACAACCTGAAACTGCGTTTCTCGTACGGAAAAACGGGTAACGAAGCCATCAGCGTGTACCGGACGATTACGACGTCCAACACGGGCCGCTCGCCTTTTAACGGCATCAGTACTATTGGAACTTTCCCGGGCAACTTAGGAAACAACAATCTGCAATGGGAAACGACCTTGAGTCAGAACTTAGGTGTGGATTTCGGACTCTTCAACGACCGTATCAACGGTAGTGTGGAGTTGTACAAAAACCGCACGAAAGGCCTCCTGCTGTTGCGAAGCCTTCCCATCCTGACGGGTTATTCCAGCGTATTCGACAACCTGGGAGAAACCTCCAATACCGGGGTTGAAGTAACGCTGAACACGCGTAACCTCACGGCTTCGGATTTCAAGTGGGAGACAACCCTCGTCTTTGCCTCCAACCGCAACCGCATCGTGGATTTGTACGGCGATAAGAAAGATGATTTAGGAAACCGCTGGTTCATTGGAAAGCCCATCAGTGTCATCTACGATTACAAAATGATCGGGGTTTGGCAACAGGGCGAAAGTGCGGCCGATCAGGATCCCGGGGCCGTTGCGGGGGATTTGAAGTTTGCCGATATCGACGGAGATGGTAAGATTACTCCCGATGGCGACCGAATTATTCTCGGACAAACGGCTCCTAAATGGACGGGCGGTTTAACCAACACCTTCCATTACAAAAACTTCCACCTGAATGTGTTCATTCAAACCGTACAGGGGCTAACCCGTAATAACGCGGATTTGACCTACGCCGATGAAACGGGCAAACGGAATACACCCATTGAGGTAGGTTACTGGACGGCTGAAAACAAAAGCAATACCCGGCCTTCACTCGCTTATCGTAACACGCGGGGCTATGGCTACGCTTCAGATGCGAGCTTTACGCGGATCAAGGACGTAACGCTGAGCTACAATCTGAGCCAGAATCTGGCGAACAAATTGGGTCTGGGTAGCCTGACCGTATATGCCAGTGGTCGGAACCTGTACACCTTCACCAACTGGATCGGTTGGGATCCTGAGGCGGTACAACAGTCCCGTGGAACGCAGGCTTCCAGCGACCCAAACACTAGCTGGACCAACAACTATCCCGTGACCCGTTCACTGGTACTGGGCTTAAATGTTTCGCTTCGTTAATACGCGATTTTACTCTTGAACACGATGAAAAAAATATATCTAAAGCTGGCGGCCCTGGCGGCAGTAGCTCTGGCAACTTCGTCCTGCCAAAAAAGCTTTCTTGACGAAAAACCGTATTCCGCTTACACGCCCGTTACCCTAAACGATTCGCTGGGGCTTAATTCCTCCCTGGTTGGGCTGTATAATCACACCAGTACGTACTACTCGTGGTCAAGCCGGCAGGGCTGGCTCAGCGTGTGGCAAGTGGGGACGGACGTAGCCAATGCCACGGCCAATCAGCAGGGGATCGAAATTCCGTATTACAACTACACGCTGCTGACCCCTACGGACGAAGCTGCGGGCTATTTCTGGAACCGGAATTACATCATGGTGAACCTCACCAACACGATCATCAATTCCGTCGATAATCCGAGCTTGACGGCAATCAGTCAGGGCGGCAAGAATCGCATCAGTGCCGAAGCCAAGTTTTTCAGAGCGTATGCCTACAATAATCTGGCTACCTGTTTTGGCGGCGTTCCTGTGATTACGACGGCGTTGACGGGTCCTAAAACGGATTTCGTGCGGGCTTCGCTCGATGAAGTCAACAAACTCATTGTGGAGGATTTGACTTTTGCGGTCAATAACTTACCTGACATTGAAAGCGTAGGTAGTAACACCAAAGGGAAGCTGTACGGTCGGGCCCATAAGTTCATGGCCATGC
>NZ_JBMDWJ010000193.1:0-6370 GCF_048595215.1 Siphonobacter sp. | reverse complement strand
TTATTAACTATTTGATAATCAAAAAATTATGTACAAAAATTTGTTGATTTGAAAATCGTCCATGTACCTTTGCAGCCGTTCTGAAGAAGTTCGTTGGGCAAGCGATTTAAACCGATCATCCAAATAATATTCCGTTTGACTGCTTTCTTCTTCTTTCAACCAACAATCAATTCTACTTTTGAAACGTCTTTTAAACAAAGACGCCTTGATTTAACACACAGCCATGAAAAACATCATCAAGTCCCTTGCCCTTCTGCTTACCCTGAGTACGTTCGCTGCCCAAGCCACGGATCTGGAAAAAAATCCTGGTACTGACAATGCAGCCAACACCTTCCAGACCAATGTCTTTAAAGGTAAAAAAGCTACGCAATTCTATTGCTTTGTGGATAAGCAGGCAGGTCAACGTTTAACGATCACGATTCGTGACCAGAAGAATAACGTTCTCAACGAACAGTACATCCCTAAGAACACGACGCATGTAGCTCAGGTGATGGATTTGAGTCAGTTAGCCGATGGTGATTATACCCTGACGATTTCCGATGCCAACCGTATGGTCGTACACCCGGTACGTATTACGACGGCCGCTTCGGTACGTTACGTATATGTATCGGAAGACGACACCGCTACGGTGAAATAAGCACATTCCATACGATTTCCCAGGAACGGTGGCTTTCGAAAGAAGGTCGCCGTTTTTTTGTGGATTGGGGTCTAAGCGATGGAAAGTAAAGGGCATAAAAAAACCCGGCGGATTCCACCGAGTCTTTCCCGTAAAAGCCATGAAAACAATAAATGATGTTCAAACATAAGTTAATTATTCCGGAAATCAAAACCTTCAAAGGTCCTATTTTCAAAATTTTTATAAATGCTTCCCTCTTTTTAGTACGAAAAAATGCGGTTTTGCCTGAACAAAACCGCATTTTCAATAAGGAATCAAAGATCGATTTTCTATTTTTTGGGATAAGGAATAATTAGTTTTTCCCCTTTCTCTACGTAGTTTTTAGTCTTCCCATTCGCTTTCATCAAGGCGTCCACCGTTACGCCATATTTCTGGGCTACGACACGCAGAATATCGCCCTTTCCTACGGTATGCGTCGCGTAGACGGGAATCTTGAGATTTTTACCCGCCTGTAATTTTGTCGGATCTACATCAGGGTTTGCCGCCTTAAGCCGACTTTCGGAGATACCATATTTCGTAGCGATGCTGTAAAAGGTCTGTCCCCCATTGACTTTATAGGAAATAGCCCCGCCCCGGGCCACGACTGCCTCGGTGCTCTTTTCAGCCTTTTTCTCCTCTTTCTTTTCTTCTTTTTTCTCCGTTTTCGCTACGGCCTTCTTCGTTTCAGTGGCCGTATCTGTCGTACTGGCAGGGCCCATGGTGGGTGTCGCATCAATGGCTTCCGGTTGTACGGCGGGCGGCGTGGGCACGTCCGAAGCTACGTTTTCGGAACTGGCATCCGTAAAGGCTGCCGTTTCTACTTTCTGCGGCGTCAGCGTCACGGCGTCTTCATCCATAAAATACGCGTAGCCAATGTACAGCAGGGCAACGACTACGATAACGAGCACGCCGAGCGTAATGGTGGGTAGACTGGAGCCTTCTTTGGGGTTTCGTTCTTCCATAGCGTTCATTATAGTGGGTGAGGACCGCTGACGGCCTTCCCTTCGAGTGGGCTGAGATTAAATTACGTCTGTTTAAGCTGGAGGCAAACCTTCACGAGCCTGTTGGCTCATTTCAGCCACTTTTGTTTCTAACGAAATTTTATAGTCCTGCAATTTATCGGCGATTTCTTTATTTGCAACCCCTAAAATCTGGATCGCTAAAATTCCGGCGTTTTTTGCTACAATTAAATCCACCGT
The DNA here is from genome assembly GCF_048595215.1 of Siphonobacter sp. NCBI lineage: Bacteria > Pseudomonadati > Bacteroidota > Cytophagia > Cytophagales > Cytophagaceae > Siphonobacter > Siphonobacter sp. The sequence continues at coordinate 4,516 of NZ_JBMDWJ010000193.1, read as the reverse complement.
GGCCACGGGTACGCCCCCCGGCATTTGCAAAATGGAGAGAACGGAGTCCCAGCCATCGATGGAGTTCGACGATTTAACCGGTACCCCAATCACGGGCAGCGTGGTGACGCTGGCAACCATACCCGGCAGGTGAGCCGCTCCGCCCGCTCCGGCGATGATGACGTCAATGCCTCGTTCGCGGGCGGATTGAGCGTACTCAATCATTTTTAAAGGGGTACGGTGGGCGGATACAATATCAATCTCGTACGGTACGCCAAATTCATTACAAACGTCGACAGCTTCCTGCATGACCTTCAGGTCCGAAATGCTGCCCATGATAATTCCAATCATTGGGTAAAAGTTTTCAGTTTACGGTTGACAATTTTCAGCTTTTATACCGTCTTGGACAGGGATTACGCGAAAACCCTTTGCTTTCAAAAATTGAAAACGGGAGACGGTCCACTGAAAACCCTACGCGATAATGCGAACTGCGTTTTTTAGGTTTTCTACTTTTCGTTTCAGGCTTTCCAGCTCTTTATCGACGATGGTGACGTGGCCCATTTTCCGGAAAGGCTTGGTCATGGTCTTGCCATACAGGAAGGGATGTACACCGGGGGTTTCCAGCAGTGTCTCCATGCCTTCGTAGCGGGCTTCCCCTTCGTAACCTTCAGCCCCGAGCAGGTTGATCATCGCCGCGTAGGAATGAGCGTGGGTATCGCCCAGGGGGTAATTGAGTACGGCCCGCAGGTGCTGCTCAAACTGGCTGACATCATTGGCCCGCAAGGTATGGTGACCCGAGTTATGCGGACGAGGGGCTACTTCATTAATGAGAATTTCACCGTCTTTGGTCAGAAACATTTCTACCGCCAGCAAACCAACAATCCCAAACGCTTCCGCCGTACGGCTGGCGACAAACTGAGCCCGGGCATTTACTTCTTCGCTCACCGAAGCCGGTGCAAACAGGTACTCCACCATATTAGCTTCGGGGTGAAAAACCATTTCTACGGTGGGAAAAGTTTTTACGTCACCGCGCTGGTTACGAGCGACAATGACGGCTAGTTCTTTTTCAAAATCAACGGCTTTTTCCAGTAACCCCGGAGCATCGAAGGCTTTGTCAAAATCAGCCGGGGTAGCGATGCGTTGTACCCCGCGACCGTCGTAGCCTCCTTTACCCAGTTTATTGAAAGCGGGCAGAAAATCGGCGTACTGACGGGCATCTTCCCGGTTTTCGGTCAAAATGAAATCGGACGTAGGTAAGTGATGATCGCGGAAAAACTGCTTCTGTACGCGTTTATCCTGAATAATTTCCACGATTTCCGGTTGCGGGAATACACGTACCCCTTCGCTTTGTAACTGCTTGAGGGCCTCCAGGTTGACGGCTTCAATTTCAATGGTCAGTACGTCCAGGTCCTTTCCAAAAGCGTATACGGTATCAAAATCCTGAAACGATCCCAGCACAAATTCCGGTGCGATGCGGGCACAGGGAGCGTCCGGGTCCGGATCGAGTACTTTGATGGATAAGTCAAAATCGATGGCTACCTGTAGTAGCATCCGGCCTAATTGGCCACCGCCCAAAATGCCGAGCCGAGTATGAGGAGTAAACATGCCGCAAAGATACAGGGCTAAAGGAAGTTGTGTAATTTTTAGGCGGAGTTTTGAGTTTAGCGTTGGGAGTTTGGTGTTAATCTTGCCGCCTGGCAAACGTTGCCAGGAAGCTGAAAACCCCAAAGGGGTTCAATAATGTATAGCCCCGTATAAAATGCGGGGTAATGACGCAATACCTGATTGGCAAGGGATATAGCAAACGTTCAGCAAGATAGACGTGGACTTTAGGAACTGAGTAAGTCCATACCTCCGGCCTTTTAAAAAATATTCCAATCCATCCCTTAGTCATGAAACCCTATCGATTCCTGAAACATACCGGCTGGCCGCTCACGCTTTATATACCTGGCCTGCCCATCAATGGCATCACGCTCTGGCCTTTCATCATTGTGACGATGCCACAGCCTTCGGCCTCCCTGATGAATCATGAACGTATTCATATTCGGCAACAGGCGGAGCTACTGGTATTCCCCTTCTACCTCTGGTACGTAACGGAATACTACTGGTATCGCCTGAGCGGCTATTCCGCAAATGCGGCGTACCACGCCATTCGCTTCGAGCGGGAAGCTTACCAACACGAACGTTTATTGACGTATCTATCCAAACGTCCCTTCTGGGGCTTCTTACGCTTCTAAAACAAAAGCTGCCAGCGATTGGGCTGGCAGCTTTTATGAGGTTGATCTTTACTTAAGCCTCCCCTACGGGCCCGTTATAATGCCCCGGTAATTGAAAGCCCGACGGGCCCCCTCCTTCGTTAATCGGGCCATAATTTTCTTCGTATTTCGCCAGATTATCCTGCAGGGCATTCATCAGACGCAGAGCGTGATCGGGGGTAATGATCACGCGGGATTTCACTTTCGCCTTGGGTACATTGGGCATTAACCGTACAAAGTCAATCACGAATTCACTCTGCGAATGCGAAATGATGGCCAGGTTAGCATACGTTCCTTCCGCCATCTCTTCGGACAGTTCAATTTCGATTGGGTCGTTCTGCTCGGCAGTTGGTTGATTGGACATATCAGTAGTCATTAAATAAATGCGTTTCGTAAAATTTAAATGAGACCCGGGCGAACTTCTCAGCCACAAATCGAATTCTTTTCAGAAGAAAACTAAAGTAGGTAATCGACGGCCGGATTTGCAAAAAGTCAACTCGAAAAGCGTAAAAAGGTCCATACCAGAAGCCGTTTCCTCGTTTTACCTGATTTTGTAGAAAACCTAGTTCTTTTTTAAAGGATAGGCCCGGCTTTTCCCGTATATTTGTCCTTTGTTTCCATCAACAATATTGCTCCATGAAGGTTGCTCTTCGTTACCAGGAACTTTTTGAAAATCGTCATAACAACGCAGATGAGGCCGATCGTCAGGCTATGCTGTCTGAAATTGGCGTAAAATCGGTTGAAGAACTCATCAGCCAAACGATTCCCTCTGCCATCCGTCGGGCCCAATCCCTGAATCTTCCCCCGGCTCAAACGGAATTTCAGTTTTTGGACGAATTCAAGAAATTAGCGAGTCAAAATAAAGTTTACAAGAGCTACATCGGCACGGGCTATTACGATACCTTCACGCCGAATGTCATTCTTCGCAACATTCTGGAGAACCCCGCCTGGTATACGGCCTATACCCCGTATCAGGCCGAAATTTCACAGGGTCGCCTGGAAATGCTGCTTAACTTTCAGACCCTGATCATTGAGTTGACGGGACTGGAAATTGCCAATGCTTCCTTACTTGACGAAGCAACGGCAGCAGCCGAAGCCTTGCACCTGCTACACGCCCTGAAAAAAGGTACCAAAGCAAAGGCGGATACCTTCTTTGTTTCGGATCGTTGCCATCCCCAAACCATCGACCTGCTGCACACGCGGGCGACACCGATTGGGGTAAAAATTCTGGTAGGCGATCACCGGACGATTGATTTAACCAACGAAAACATTTTCGGAGCCCTGCTGCAATACCCCGCTACGGACGGAGCGGTATTTGATTACAGCGACTGGATTGCCTCGGCTCACGAACTGGATATTAAAGTAGTCGTAGCAGCCGACCTGCTGGCTCTGACGCTGCTGACGCCTCCCGGCGAAATGGGAGCCGACGTCGTGGTAGGTTCAGCTCAGCGGTTTGGCGTTCCCATGGGTTACGGTGGACCGCACGCGGGCTACTTTGCTACGAAAGACGAATACAAACGCCAGATGCCCGGTCGTCTGATCGGCGTATCGGTGGATGCCGAAGGCAACCGTGCTCTTCGCATGGCCCTGCAAACCCGCGAGCAGCACATTCGCCGGGAAAAGGCTACGTCTAATATTTGCACGGCTCAGGTATTGCTTTCGGTGATGGCAGCGGCGTATGCCGTGTACCATGGTCCCGAAGGTCTGAAGAAAATTGCTCAGCGTACGCACGCGCTGACGCAACTCACGGCTCTGGCTTTGAAAGAACTGGGCTACGAAGTACTGACGGAAGCGTTCTTCGATACCATTCGGGTGAAAGTGGCCGACGAAAGCGTAGTAAAAGCTGCCACAGAAGCCGCTGAAATCAACCTGCGGTATTTCGGTGACAGTACGGTTGGCATTTCTTTCGACGAAACCAAGAACTATCAGGATGCCGTTCAACTGATTGGCATTTTCTCCACGCTGGTTAGCAAATCGGTTAACCTGGACGAAATTGAATCAGCACTTAGTTGGGAATTCAATGACGTACTGACGCGTCAATCCGCATTCCTGACCAATCCCGTTTTCAATACGCACCATTCGGAGCACGAAATGCTGCGGTATTTGAAATCGCTGGAAAATAAAGATTTATCGCTGGTACACTCCATGATCTCGCTGGGATCGTGTACCATGAAACTCAACGCCACCACGGAGATGATTCCCGTAACCTGGCCTGAGTTTGGCAAACTGCACCCCTTTGCTCCGAAAGACCAAGCGGCCGGTTATCAGACCTTATTTAAAAA
>NZ_JBMDWJ010000192.1:0-5594 GCF_048595215.1 Siphonobacter sp. | reverse complement strand
TCCCATGTAACAAATGAAAATGTCGAGCAGGCCATCGTTGTTGACATCGGCCATACTCACGCCACTGTTCCAGTCATCGGTCCGGCCCTGTACGCCGGCCTCCAGCGTAATATCTTTAAATTTCAAGCCACCCAGATTCAGGTAGAGCTTGTTTTCTTTCAGATTCGAGGTAAAGAATAAATCATCCAGGCCATCATTATTGATGTCGCCCACGGCCACGCCACCGCCACTATAGAAGTATTCATACTCCATAATGTTGTGGGTTTCTGTTTCGATGATTTCATTTTTGAAGGTAATACCCGTTTTTTCGGGGGGAAGTAACTGAAATACAGGTTTCTGTGCCCACGTAACCGAAGCAGTCAGCGTGGCGACCAAAAGATACAAGATACCTTTTTGGATCATGGATAGCAGTACGTTTGAGAAAGTCGGGGTGTATAGAAACGAAAAAACTTCAACGCTGGGTTGAAGTTACTAGTATTCAAAAGAAACGATAAGGAGACTAGCCCCTTATCGTTTTTACGTTACTACTGCTTGTCCCACCAAATCCGGGAAGTCCAAACGTCACCGTTGGGTAAACGGGAAGCGGCTTCTTTGTAGTTGGTCGGGTTCAGAGAACCTTCGCCGGTTGGGTAAAGCTCCCGCCGTGGAATGCTACCACTAGAGAAGTTACCCGTATAGTTTACTGGCGTGAGTTGGGGATATCCCGAACGTCTCCAGTTACTCCAGGCTTCAATGAAGTTTTGCAGAATGCTGGTCGTAGCCCAGTACTGCTCATTAATCTGCTTGAGGGCATTGGCTGCTACTAAGGGGTGAGCCGTAGCGTAGGCATCAGCCGTAGCAGCATCAATAGCCACTGCCGTACCAAATTTCGCTAACGATTGCAGACCCGCAGATACGGCATTTTTGTAGTGCGTAGCTGCCGAACCAGTTACGGTGTAACCCCGCGTGGCCGCTTCGGCCAGCAACAGTTCCGTTTCGGCGTAGGTCAGCACGAATAACGGACCGCTCTGATTACGGAAAACATTCGTAGGCCGGGAATACTTACCCAAGGGCGTAACGTCGTTGCCCGTACCCGTAGCACCGGAGTAATTGGGAGCTTTAGTGATATCCGTAGCACCACCGCTCAAATCGTAGCCATTGGGTAAGCCTAACTGATTGGCTGGCGTATTGTCGCCACCCGTAGCGGTCTGGTTCGCCGCAAGTCCGGCCGCCGGAACTTCCGCAATTTTGCCTAGACGGGGATCCTCATTGCTTTTCAGATAATCAATCATCGTTTTGCTCCAGCGAAGCTGGTACAAATCCGCCGCCGTTGCCAGAGCTGAAGCGTTGGCATTGGTATAACTGTTGGTCAGGTCGGCCATCACGTACGCATCGTCAGCCACGCTGGTAAATACGCCACCAGCGGCCGCCTTTTCAGCGTAAGTCTTAGCCGTGGTTGGGTCTGCTTTTGTTAAACGCATCGCTAGTTTAAGCATCAGCGAATAACCATAGCGTTTCCATTGGCCGATGTTACCCTTGTAGGCAAAGGCATCGTTGGTCGGAGCAGCCTGGTTAGCATTTAGAGCAGTAACGGCCGTTTCCAAACGAGTCAGGAGCGATTTGTAAATGTTTTCCTGCGTATCGTAAGTCGGTTGCGTAATGTTACCCGTTTTTGCCTGCAGAGCCTGCGAGTACGGAATATCACCGAATACATCGGAAGCCGTCGCCAGACTTTGGATTTGCATAATGGTACCAATGTTCTCCAGGTTGGACATGCCCCCCTTTTTCTTAGCCAGTTGCTCCATTTCGTAGGCGAAGCTGGCCGCATTGTATGCATTATTCCAAACCCGGTCTAGGTAAGAAAGGGTATTGTTGGAAAGGACGTACTTGTCGCCGTTCGAGTAGTAGTTGGCTCCGCCCGTGGAAGTAGAAGCATAGGCCTGAATCCACATGCTTTGGAACAAAACCGAGTTATAACCCGAGATAGACTCTACGTATTTCCACTGAGCACTCGGCAGCAGCAAGTTTGCGTTGAAAATAGCTTCAGAAGCCTGGTTAGGGTCGACGTTAAGCTCATCAAAATGCTTGGTACAGGAGAATTGCAAAGACCCTGCTAGTATAGAAAGGAGAATGAGTCTCTTTTTCATTCGAAATCTTATTTAAACTTAATGTTTAAGTTAACGCCATACGTACGAGCCGAGGGAAGGCCGGTACCTTCAATACCGTAGTAATTCAGGTTCGCACCGAAAGAGGATTCTGGATCGATGTTCTTCGCCTTTTTCATGATGTAGAACAGGTTCCGAGCTACGAGTGAAACGTTAACCGCTTTGATCAGAGGTACGCCCGTCAGAAGTTTAGCCGGTAAGTTGTAGCCCAGTGTAATTTGACGAAGCTTGATGAAGTCACCGTCGATTACGCTAGTTTTAGTAATGTTGTTGGCTACACCTTGGTAGTAATTCTGCAGGCTTGTTTTAGCGGTACTGGCTACTCCTTCTGCCGTAACGCCCGTCGTGATGTAATTCGCTTCGCGGCCTACGAGTGTCGCTTGGTTTAAACCGCGGTAGTACGTATAGTACTCGGTAGCCGAGAGAATCTTGTTACCGTAGTTATAATCGATCAGGAACGACAAATTGAAGTTATTGTAAGAGAAGTCGTTATTCCAACCACCGAACAGCGTAGGTAATACCGTACCCCAGTTTTTCAGGTCGCCTTTAACAGGTACACCTGCTGCGTCTACAACGATCTGGCCATCAGCGGCATACTTGTAGTCATACGCACGAATCTGCGGACCCGCTTGACCAACTACGAAGGCTGTGGTAGCATTATCCAGCGTAGCTCGGTTTTTACCAATGATAACGGGGCTATTGCTAGGATCTGTCTTCAGGATCTTGTTCTTAACGGAGGTCAGGTTAACCGAAGTATTCCAGGTAAAGTTGGCTGCTTTAATAGGCGTACCCGTCAACTGCAGTTCTAAACCACGGTTTTGCGTAGAACCCGTACCAACCACACCTGAGGTATAACCCGAGGCAAAGCTATAGTTCGCGTTCATGATTTCGTTTTGCGTCTCCTGCGTGAAATAAGCTGCATCGATACCCAGACGACCCGAGAAGAATTTCAGTTCCAAACCTAACTCTACTTCACTCTTCGTAAAGGGTTTCAGGAATAAGTTAGGTAAACCGGTAGAGAAGTTACCCGTTGCTACGCCATTCAGCGAGTTACCTACACTGTAGTAAACATTAGTCTGATAAGGTTTGGGTTCTCCACTCGTCAACGCGTAGGAGGCCCGCAGTTTACCAAAGCTTAACTTATTCATCTTGAGCAGATCGGTAAAGACGAAAGCTCCCGAAACCGAAGGCGTAAAGATGGACCGGTTGTTCGACGGTAACGAAGAGTACGTATCGTAGCGACCCGTCGTAGTTAAGTTCAGGAAATTCTTAAAGCCCAGGTCAAAGCTGTAGTAAGCAGACTGAACTTCAGAAGCGGTATACTGATACTCCCGGTTGTAGTTCACTACGTTTCTCCAGCTGTACAGGTCACGCAGTACGAAAGGGCTACCATTAATGGTTTGCTTGCTGTACTGGTTCTTACGAATGTTTGCTCCAAGCAGGGCATTCAGGCTAAGATCAGGTGTAATGTTTTTATTTACACCAATTAATCCGTCCACGTTAATTTCCGTGGTACGAGCTACAGACTGTTCATCCAAGAGTCCTTGACCTGCCGGATCTGATTTGATAGAAAAAGCAGTTCCCCAGGGAGTTACTCTGAAAATCTGATCATTGGCATTATCGTAACCCAAGCGTGCCTGAGCATAAATCCAGTCGGCAAACTGATACTTCGTCGACACCATGGAGATCAACCGCTGACGATCTACATTGTTGATGTACTTACTCGTAACAAAGTAGGGGTTCGTCACGTAGGAATCATCACTGAATACGATTTCTTCGCCGGTTGTTGGATTGTAGCCCGGTGCCAGAATACGTTGGTCAATGTTGGTAGCCAGGAACATGCCGTTGTTGGCATTCAGCGGACCGTCACTTAACTGAGGCTTGCCGTGGATCTTTTCGTTAATGTAGTTGGCCAGTACACTTACGCTCAGCTTGCTGGTGATGTTCTGATCAGCCGTTAGGTTGATCGTCTTCCGATTCATACCACTATTGGCTATAACCGCCTGGTTGTCCAGGTTCGAGAGTGAAAGCCGGAACGAACCATTGTCACCGCCTTTGGTTACAGCTACCGTATTGGTAAAGTTCGAACCCGTACGGTAGAAATTCCGGATGTTATTTCGCTGAGCCGAATACGCGTACTGGTTGCCATCAAATTGCGTAATCATGGATCCATCGAGCTTCGCACCCCAGCTTAAACGGGCCGTTTGCTGAGCATCGGCGATAGAACCTGGTTTCAGACCATTTTGTCCCTGACCGTACTGGTACTGGAAGTCCGTCAGGTTCATGGGCTGATCCATGGTGTAATTGAGGTTGTAGTCAATGGAGAAGTCTCCTTTTCTACCTTTTTTCGTCGTAATCAGGATGACCCCATTAGAAGCACGGGTACCGTACAGAGCCGAAGCCGACTGCCCTTTCAAAACGGTCATGTTTTCGATGTCATCTGGGTTGAGGTTACCCAAACCATCGCCTCCATCGGCACCGCCCCATTCACCGGCACTGCCGCGTTGGGTATTATCCATCGGTACGCCGTTGATGACAATAAGTGGAGCACCACCGGAGTTCATACTGGGCATTCCGCGTAAGAGCAGTTTCGAGCTACTACCCGGTCCACCGCTCGTGCCACGAACGCTCAAACCAGCCACCCGGCCCGCCAGCGAGTTACCAATGTTGGTTTCGCGAGCTTTGGTCATTACTTCGGCATTGATCGTTGAAACCGCGTAACCCAGGGTACGGGATTCGCGGGATACGCCGAGAGCCGTAACAACAACCTCTTGTAAATTGCCGTCGTTGGGAGCCAGGCTAACGTTAACTACCGTTTGAGACCCAACCGTGATTTCTTTCTTGTTGTAGCCTACGTAAGAAACAATCAGAACCGCCTGATCATTAGGAACGGAAAGAGTGAATTTACCCTCAGCATCCGTAATTGAACCTTGGGTAGTGCCTTTAATGGCAATGGTAGCCCCGGTGAGAGGAGCACCTTTTTCGTCGGTAACCGTACCCGTAATCTGACGGTCAATGGGTAACGTAAAAGCAGTGGCCCTTCCGTACGTGGGGATCTCGGCACCGGAAATCCATAGCCCCAAGCAGGTAAGTACCAGCAAAGTGGTCTTAGATAAGCTTCTTTTCATAAGCTCGCTGGAAATGAAGTTTAAGTTTAGTACAAGGGTTATAGAGCTAACGGGTATACTGCAAAAGTATCCCGCTGTATAGGGTAGAGGTAACAGAGGTACGTATGGTACTTTATTTGGATAATACTACAGCAATCCTATAGGCAATACCAGTAGTATAGATATTCTCATGTTTATTCTATAAATAGTATAAATGAACTGTAATTCTATCTACTTATTAGTTAAAATTTTGTTTTTACTAACTACCTGTATATTTTATTTTGAATAATAACAATTGGTCCTATTTTTATTTTATACAAATCTATTTCAGATTATTTAAAAT
>NZ_JBMDWJ010000191.1:0-27396 GCF_048595215.1 Siphonobacter sp. | reverse complement strand
CGGGACAAGTGACTGATCCATTTTTCGCCGCCTACGCCGTAGTACAGATAGAGCCAGTGATTGCGTTCAAAATCCGGGTCGGCTGCTACACCGAGTAATCCGTCTTCAATCCCGCTGAACACGTTCAGATTAGCAATGGTTTTAAGTTGCTTTTCCTGGGCATCGTATAGACGTACGCCGCCTTTGCGTTCGGCAATGACCACATTACGGTTGGGCAGCAAGGCCATGCCCATGGGTTCGTCCAGTCCCTGTACCAGTGGCATGACGGTAAACCGACTGCTATCCGGCGGCGTGTCCGATTCGCTATGATGGTACGGTCGAAAAGAAAGCGTACTCGCCAGAGCGGCTAATCCGAGAAAAATCGTTGCTGTTTTCATACCAATCAACCCCGTTTATTGAGCCCGTTTTTCCATGTCGGCAGTCGTCAGTTCCAGCATCCGGCCGATGGGTTTACCCTTGGCGTAAGCCACCACTTTCACGCGGTCGGCTCCTTTGGGCATCAGAAACGGTTGCGTGTATTTCGGGAAATGACGATCAGGAATGGTATTGTCCGTCGAATAGTACAATTCCACATCGGGTAATTCGTGATCAAGCACCAGTTCCATCAAGCCGGTTGGATGTTTTTTCACCGACGTAACGATCGGATTGTACATACTGCGGGAATAGTTGACATCCTGCACGTCCAGCCGCTTGAAGTGACTTTCCACCCGATGGACAAAGTCGGGCCAGTTTCGCTGATTTTTCGGCGACCAGAGTACTTCGGCAATGGCGAAAGCTCGCGGCCAAGTCATGTACTCCACGTGCCGTTCGTTGGGTACGGATTCGGTCCACAAATTACCCTGACCACCCAGAATGAGTTCGGCCTTAATACTATCGGGGACGGGTTCAAATGCATAGCTTTTGCTCAGTCGACACATGCCATAAGTACTGGGTTCCGCACTCGGATCACCCTGGTACAGATCGAGGTAGCAAAACTGGTGCGGCGTCATGATTACCGGGTGACCCTGCCGGGCGGCTTCAATACCGCCTTTCAGACCGTGCCAGCTCATCACGGTGGCGTCGGGAGCGAGTCCACCTTCCAGAATTTCATCCCAGCCAATGAGTTTTTTACCCTTCGACTGGACGATTTTCTCTACGCGTTTGATGAAATAACTCTGCAATTCCTCAACGTTCTTAATGCCCTGTTTTTTCATCAGCGTCCGGCATTCATCGCATTTTTCCCAAAAGCCTTTATATGCTTCGTCACCCCCCACGTGGATGTACGGACCGGGAAACAACTCCGCAATTTCGGTAAAGACCTGATCGATGAAGAGATACGTGCTGTCCCGGCAAGGGTTGAGCGTATTATCTCTCACCTTATAAAGCTTTCCGTTCGGCGGTACCTCGGTAGGGAGTTGCCCGCAGGTCAGTTGTGGATACGCCGCAATGGCCGACATGATGTGGCCGGGCATATCAATTTCGGGAACGACGGTGATGTGTCGCTGCTGAGCGTAGGCTACTACTTCCCGAATGTCACCCTGCGTATAGAAGCCCCCGTAGGAAGGTACTTCGCCCGGCTGCGTATTTTCGAGATCCCACCAGCGACCTGTCCGGGGTACCCGCCAGGCTCCGACCTGCGTCAGTTTCGGTAGTCGGTTGATCTGTACCCGCCAGCCCTGGTCATCCGTTAAATGCCAGTGAAAGACGTTGAATTTGTACCGGGCCATCTGATCGATGTACCGTTTAACAAAGGCTTTGTCATAAAAATGCCGACTGACATCCAGCATCAGTCCCCGCCAGCCAAAACGCGGCTGATCCCGGACGTGTACCGCCGGAATCGTCTGGGGTAAAGCGGTTTTCCCCTCCGGTAATAATTGCCGAAGGGTTTGAATACCGTAGAAAATACCAGCGGCTTTGGGGGCCGTGAGCGTAATGCCTTTGGAGGTTACCCGCAGGTCGTAGCCTTCCGAACCCAAATCCGCCGCCGGAGCCAGCGAAACGGTAATCGTGGAGGTTGCGGAGGTACCCGCCGGTAATTGCGGCAACTGCTCGGCGATCATCCGGCGAAGCTCCGGGGAGTTTATTACCAATCGCGTTTGAGTGGTAAGCGTAAAGGTGCCCGTACCCGCTTCCAGCGTTTGCGGAGCCGGAATCAGGGCGGGCAGCTGGGCCGAGGCAACGGTTGTCACCAGGGCCAGAGCCAGTACTTTATAAAATCGATTCATTCCCATACAACTAAGCGATTAAGCCGAAGGCCACTGCGTTTCAATACCCTGACTACGAACCATTTTCTGAAATTCTTCCCGCAGATTAAGTTTTTCATGGACGGCTTTCGGCGTTACCTTTTTTTGTTGGGCATAGGCCACCAGCATACCCACGGCTTCGCCAATGCTCCATTCGACCGGATGCAGGCGGTAACAGCCGTTGGTGATATGCGTTGTACCGATGTTCTTATTGGCCGGAAGCAGGTTTTGGACCCGTTGCGGAATCAGAGCCCCCAACGGAATCTGGAAGGGCAGCGAGCCGAAATCGATGTAATTATTGCCCGCCGTACTCGGGTGCAGGTCGATGTGGTAATAGCCCACACCCACGCTATCGGCAAACGGAGCGGCGGTATTGCCGGTTTTTTTTCCGGTAATCATCGCCCGGTTGTCGGCTCCGACGTGTTCTTCCAGAATGGTAAACAGGGCCTTGATTCGCCGGGACTCGCGGATGTACGGGTATTTCGCCAGTCCATCTTCCGTACCCATGATGTCCGGACGTAGCCGCAGACCCGCCCAACCCTGTCCGCCGTCGGGGCGGGGAGCTTCGGTTTGCAGCCAATACAGTAGGGACAGACTCAGTTGTTTGGCCCGATCGACGTGGTGTTTAAAGTCTTTCTCGCTTGCTCCGATCAGGTTTCCCAGCGTATAATCGTTCTGCGGCCAGTTGACAATCGAAATATCACCCGCGAAGGTACCGGGTTTAAAATTCGCTTTGCTGAGGATGCGACGGTAATTCCAGAGGTTTAGTTTATCGCCCGTGGCTACACCTTCCGGGTTAAAACCGAGGGCTTTGGGCTCCAGCGTTTTGGGGTTGGAATACTGAAGATCCAGCAACCGTCCCGACCAGGCGGGCGTCAGTTTCGGCGTCAGATTTCGCCAGAAGTTATATTCTTTTGGTTTATCGATGACGTGCGTTTCGCCGGGCAGATAATCCATCGCCATACACATCGTAAAGGCCTGTACGTTGTTCGGATCGGCTTTTTCGGGAGCGTGGAGTTCGCGGGTTTGCTGACGGGATTCGGCTCCGGTAACAAATTCCGTTTTCGTGAGCGGTAACAAATCCCCCAGTTCCGTCGCATCCACGAAGTAGGGAGCTTCGAGTACCAGCTCTTTTCCGCTCCGCAGATTGCGGGCTTTCAGGGCTTTTACCTGATCGCCGGTTACGTCTGCCGCTACGATTTTATGTTCGAGTAGCAGAACCAGTTGCCGCGAACTCTGGTACGGAGCCAGCATTTGCAGCAAAACCGCCAAGGCCACTTTGGGTTCGTGACAAAGTTTGGAAACGGTACCATCACCGGGATTCAGATGCGTCCGAGTGCGGGCGGCGTCCGTGAGTGGGTAATAGGTCTGGTAGTACTGGCGAACGGCCGTACGGAAATCGCGGTAGAGCCGCGTGGCTCCGTGCGTTTCAATCCAGGGATGTTCATCGGGGGGAACACCCTGTTGAGTGATCTGCCCACCGATCCAGTCGGTTTCTTCGGTCAGTACGACCTTTAGTCCATTGCGAAGAGCGGATAGAGCCGCGGCACAACCGCCGAGGCCGCCGCCCGCCACAATGACGTCGGCGGATTGATGGTCAGCGGCTGTAGTAGCCAAGGAAGATTCCGTACTTGCGGCGTACGAAGAAAATGACAGAAAGGAGGTCGAAAAAAGACCTCCGCTCGTCAGGGATACGCGTTCAATGAAATGACGTCGATTCATAAGCATTCTTCGGTTATTCCGAAGCGTGTAAATGGAAAAGCAGTCGCTGCTTCTTGGGTACTTGAAAATAGATACTGGAAATTCAAGGTAGGGTTGAACGTTTCATCTTCATGGAATCTTCCCGAAAAGTTGAACCTTTCGGGAAGAGATACGAGGGCTTTACCAGCCCGAATTTTGCGTCAGTTGTTTGTTAATGTCGCGTTCCGACTGCGGAACGGGCAACAATTCCAGTCGCGGGTACCAGTAGCGAATTTCCCGAACCAGTCGCTGACTTTCGCTCGTAGTATAAACCGGAATGTTGTTCAGGTCATGGACGGCACTCGATTTAAAGGTCGGTGGGGCGGGGGCCACGGCCGGATCTTTGGCCGCTCCCATTACCTTTTGCGGCATGACCACTTCGGCAATACCCCAGCGACGAATGTCAAACCAGCGGAAGCCTTCCATGGCCAGTTCAGCCACGCGTTCGCGACGAACGAGCTGACGTAACTTATTTTGATCCCCCTCCACGGTGGCTTCTACCGCCGGCTGACCCGCCCGGCGACGTACCTGATTCAAAGCCGTAACTACAGAAGCATCCAGTTGATTAAGTTCAATTTTAGCTTCGGCGTACATCAGCAGAATTTCGGCGTATCGCATCAGAATAAAGCCTACGCGGGCCTGAAAGGCATTCTCTTGCGTGAGGGTGTACTTGGTATGCAGTAAACCTACACCACTTTTGGCTGGACCAAAGGCATTGTCGAAATCGGCGTTGGTCCGCGAAATCCAGCTACCGTCGGCGTTGCGGAAAGATGTGGTGTTTTTGTAAATCGTGTACACCAGCGTCTGCTGATTCATGCTGATAGTATCTCCGGGAATGGCTACCGTGTACTTCAGTCGCATATCCCGGTTTTTGCTCGGCTGGGCCGGATCGTACAGGGGCGACTCGTCAATGCGTTTGCCATCCTTCGCTTCGAACATATCGACCAGTCGTTGCTGCGGGAAGCGACCCGACTGCCCACCGGCGGCCCGGGAAATACTGCCCAGCGGTACGTAATTGACCGAGTTGGCATCCGCATCCGAGTACAAAATCTGGAACATGATTTCCTTTCCGGCATTGGCCGTCTGACCCGTACGGGTAAATAGGTTAGCAAAGCTAGGATTCAAACTTAGTCCTGCACCGTCGATGATTTGCTTGGAAGCCTCGGCGGCCACTGCGTATTCTTTGTTGAACAAAGCGGTACGGGCTTTGTACCCCAGAGCTACGGCCTTCGTGATGCGGCCCTGATCGCTCGTCGTCCAGGGCAGTACGGCAATCGCGGCATCGAGTTCTTGATAAATGAACTTGAGCACATCGGCCCGCGGGGCCCGCGTTTGCGTATAAAACTCCGCGGGTTCCAGCGGCTTCGTAATCAGGGGAACGTCACCGAAAAGAAACACCAAATGGTAATAGGCGTAGGCCCGAAGTACGCGGGCTTCGGCCTGAATCTGGTTGAACGTTGCCGCCGATACACTGCTTTTGCCGATTTCCATGCCTGAAATCAATGTGTTGGCTCGCTGAACGGTGGTGTAAGCGAACGTCCAGAGGGATTTGGCGTGGGCATTGTACACATCAATGTTGCCCTCACCCAGATCCACGCCCCGCAACAGAGCAAGGTCCGTCCAGCCGTCCATCATCGACTGGTAGGGCGTGTTACCCGTATTCCAGTACGCCGATCGGTATACGGCGTTCAGGGCACCGTTCATCTCGGTTTGATTGTTGAAAAACTGGCCCGTTGCCGGAGCATCCAGCGGTACCTGGGTCAGGTACTCTTTACAGCCCGAAAGCAGCGTAAGCGACAGGCTGAGTCCTAGTATCGAAAGAAAACGAAAGTTCATGTCGTTAGAAATTGATGTTTAAACCAGCCGTGTAGGTACGCATGATGGGGTAAAACTCGCCGCCCGTATCGCGTTGCTCGGGGTCGAAACCGGGGAAGAATTTCGTCCAGGTTACTAAATTCTGACCACTCAGGTACAAACGAACCGACTTGATTTTAGCCTTCGTCGTCAGAGCCGTAGGCAGGGTGTAACCGACAACCAGGTTCTTGAGTCGCAGGTACGACGCCGACCGTACCCAGAAGGAAGAGGCCACGTAGTTATTGGGAATACTGTTGACCGTCAGACGAGGATAGGCCGCGTCGGTGTTTTCCGGTGACCAGTAATCTTTCTGATACTCAAACATGGTTCCCTGGAAATTCGAGGAGTAAAAAGGCTGAGCCGCCGTTCCCGACAGGTAGTTGTCTTTTTTACCCACGCCCTGGAAGAAAGCCGTAAAGTCAAAACCCTTGTACTGAGCCGCAAGGTTTATGCTGTATTCGTAGCGAGGGAAATAGTTGCCGAGGATGGTACGATCGTAACTGTCGATTTTGTTGTCAGGAACGCCATTTGGACCGCTGATGTCCCGGTAGCGAATATCACCCGCGGCTGAGTTTCCGTACTGGAAGGGAGCCGCTTTTACTTCGTCCGTACTCTGGAAAAGGCCGTCGGCAATATAACCATAGTAGGAATCCAGCGGGTATCCTTCCTGCTGGATCGTCGCTCCGTTGATGATGGGCGTACCGCCATTTTTCAAGAGTTTATTACGAACATCGGAAGCATTGACTTGTACCTGATAGCTGAAATCACGGATTTTATCCCGCCAGCCCAAACCAAGTTCCCAACCCGTATTCCGCATGGAGCCGGAATTGACGAAAGGAGCCGTGAGGCCCACGTACGCGGGAATGGGGACGAGCTGAAGCATATCCACAATATCCCGCTGGAAGAAATCCGCCGTCACGTTCAGACGGTTTTTGAGCAAGGCGAAATCGCCGCCAATATCCAGAATCCGGGAGGTTTCCCAGCGAATATTGGCATTAGCCGCCGTAGTGAGGGCGTAGCCGGGATTGACGATGTTGTTGAAATAATAGTTATACGCCGTTCCCGCGTTGAAGAGGGAGTAGGTGGGGTAGTAATCCGACTCGCCCCCGCGAATCAGGTTCTGATTACCCAGCGAACCATAAGAAGCCCGGATCTTCGCTTCGCTTACAACCGACTGAAGCGGTTGCCAGAACGATTCCTGCGAAATCCGCCAGCCCCCGGATACGGACGGGAATAGTTGCCACCAGTTGTTTTGACGGAAACGCGAGGACGCATCCCAACGACCATTCACTTCCAGCAGATATTTATCGTTGTAGGTATAATTTAACCGACCATAGATCGAAACCATCGAAAAGCGGCTTTCACCCCCGCTCAGCGTCTGGCCTAACTGATCGCCGCTGTCGAGGTACGGACGGTCCGGCGAAAGCAGATTCTGACGGTAGGTATTGATGAAAGACGTTTTGAAATCCTCCGTACTAAAACCGCCCAGTACGGTAAAGGCGTGCTTGCCCACCGTTTTGTTGTACGTCGCCTGCGTCCGGAACAGGTTTTGGGTATTCTGCGAAATCCGGTCCGACAGCGAGTTCAGAGCGGGCCAGGGGCGTTGGTAAATCAGCGTATTGTTGGCTACGTCAGCCGAGTAGATCCGGTACTGATTGGTAAACTGCCGTCCGCGGTTGGTGTAATAATTGGAGCTGTAGGTCGCCAGTAATTCCAGTCCTTCGATGGGCGTATACGTCAGCGTTCCCTTGATGATCCGCGAGTCAGTCAGGCTACGGTTGAACCCCCCATCCCGGGCCTGAGCTGCGGGGTTGGCATTTGACCAGCCTTCACCCCATTCACCCGTATCAAACTGACCCGGCGTAATGGCCGGGAAACCCAGCATTTCGCGGATGATGTACTGCGGCGTACCCTGTCCCGGCCAGAGGCGGTTGGAGTTGTTGAGTACCAGATCCACCGAAGCGGAAAGTTTTTTGCTGATCGTAATGTCGGTATTGAACCGTAAGTCCAGACGTTTATAATTCGTATTGGCTGTTAAACCGTTCTGGTCCAGGAAACTACCCGACGCAAACGCCTTCACGCGATCACCTCCAATGGACAGGTTCAAACTGTGGTTCTGCATGATGCCCGAATTGGTCAGTACCAGTTTCTTCCAGTCGGTGTTGAACAGCGTTTTGTTATCGGGGCCATTCGTTCGGTAGGCTTCAATTTGCTGGGTAAACGCGGCGGGTAACCCACTGTTGGCCTGAGCCACGTCCCAGTACATCATGTGTTCGAGAGCATTTACTTTCTGGGGAAGATCGGTTGGCTCCTGCTTCAATACGTAGGCGTTGTAGCTGACATTTACGCCTTTAGCTCCACGTTTGGTGGTTACCAGTACGACGCCATTGGCCGCCCGTGAACCGTATACCGCCGCTGCCGCCGCATCTTTCAGAATGGAAATACTGGCAATGTTGTTGGGATCGATGGCGTCGAGGCTCATTTCTACGTTATCCACCAGAATCAGCGGATTTTGTCCGGCGTTGATTGAACCAATCCCGCGAATCCGAATGGTACCCGCATCGCCCCCCGGAGCACCGGATTGCTGAGTGATGGTTACGCCCGGAGCGGCCCCTTGTAAAGCCAGCGACGTAGAACCGACTTGACGACTGGTCAGGGTTTTACTTTCGATTACGGCCACCGAACCCGTCAGGTTTACTTTCTTCTGCGTGCCGTAACCGACCACCACGACTTCATTCAGTTTCGTGGATTCTTCGCTGAGGGCAACATTGTATTCACCGGCTCCCGAGAAGGGCACTTCCTTGCTGGTCGTACCCAGAAATGAGAAGACCAGCGTTCCGGTCGAAGCCGGAGCTTTTAACGTATACAAACCATCGGCATTGGTCGTCGTGCCGGTCGTTGTGTTTTTAATCATGACCGTAACTCCCGGTAAAACCGACCCGTTTTCATCGGTGACTTTACCCCGTAAAACCGGGTTTTGGGCGAAAACGAACAGGGGCAGCGTCAAAAGCAAAGGCAGTAGCCAGCCCAGACGCCTGTGCAGCGTACGTACGTGTGGCATCATGAAATCAAGGAGTAAGAAAAGATAGAGGTGTTAATTCAGGGGGTTAAGGTTTCACGGCTTTACAGGTGAGGTCGAAATCAATCAGGGCCTCAAACGTCCGGTTCCAGGGCAAATGAAATTGGAGCGGTGATGGCGTAAGGCACTGGTACTGCGACGGAATAGAGGCCTGATACGCGGGCCAAAGCTGGGTAAAAAACGCCTGTAGCTGTTCCTGGCAACGCGTTTCCATGGCTTGATTACGCTTTTCATCGAGCAACGTGGCACTCATACCCGCCTGACCAAAGGCCGCATTGGCTTCGCGGCGTACTTTCGTATGAAAATAATAGTCGTCGAGTAAGCGATGCAGGAGAAACCACTGTTGAGCCGTGTAAATGGACGACGCAAGACCGGGTTTGGACAGCAGTTTACGGGAAGCGACGGTGTAAATCGTCCCCTGTGGCAGAGCGGTACCGATGGTATTACCCGCCGTATTCCAGGAAGCATAGCCGCTGAGTTTACCCAGTAGCTGACGTTTCTCCAGAGCTTTCGTAAACGTGGAATCGCCCCCTTGTACATCGCCCCGGGGATCGATGTCGGCTACGATGACGGCTTTCCCCGCTTCGATCAAAGAAGCAATTTCATCGACTGAAGATTCCGCCCGATCCGCTTCGTGCCGGGAAGCGTATACGTAGAAAAAGACATCGGCCGTATTGTCTGGGACTTCCTGAGCCCCGGCGGCCAGAATCTGTTCGCTGACGGTTTGGTACAACGGGCGATCTTCAAAGGGCATCGTCTTTTCGCGGGTGCTTTCTGAGGAGTAAAGGGCCCTGACTTTGGGGGCAAATCCAAAGTGGCGGATCAGGGCCCTACTTAATAGTAACATCGAAACTTCGTCGGTACCCGCCTGGAGAGCCACCCGGCTGGTTAACTTTTCTTTTTTAATTTCCTGGAGCAAGGTCTCGTGATCGCTGCGGTGTACGCCCTGCGGTTTGGCATCGTCCTGGGTTAGTAACAGGTAATCGATAATGCCTTGTTTGGTTAGGGCAATGGCCCGCTGATTGATCCGCAGGTTGCGGGTCCGGGCTTCTTTGTAATCCTGAAGCTCGGCCGCCGGAATTTCTTTTTCGAGTTGCCGGGTTTCGGCCTGAAGAGCAGGGTACGGCGAAATCTCGGCCCATCGGGCTATTTTCTGCCGGTACGCGGCATTCTGAGGCGTAGCCGAGGGAGCCAGCCGCATCACCACACTCTGGGCGTAAACCGGAAGTTTGGGAACTTTTTTCCGAATTCGGTTCAGTACTTCCAGGCGTTGCAGGGCCAGCGGAGCGGCCACTTGATGGACCCGCGAGCCGACGAGTCCGCCGTAGGCCAGCATGTCCAGACAGACAATGGCGGCATCGAACGAACGTAAATCCTGTTTTTCAACCCAGGCCGCAATCGCTTCACTCTGCCCCGGCGTGGTAAACCGGCCCAGTAATTCCTGGGGAGGAGCAATCACCTCGGCATGTCCGATCAATCCCATCCGAACCGTAAATTGCAAACAGGGCGGTCGGTCATCTAATGGAATCAGTAAGATACGGGCAGCTCGGACCTGAGCCATCGCGTGACTACTGATGAATAAGAAGAGAAGAATGAGTAATCGGTTCATGCCTTGGTGTTGCTAAGATTAAGAGGCTAAGGAGGACTTGTGCCCGTTGAGGCCAAAGAAAACCAGGTACGCGTAACAGAGAATGGGCAGCAGAAAAGCAATCGGCCAGGTGTAATGGTCGATGAGCAGACCCTGACCGTAGGAAACAATGGCTCCCCCCGCAATGGCCGTAGAGAGTAGTCCGGAAGCTTGCGTCGTGTAGGATCCTAGTCCCTGCACCGCCAGCGAGAAAATGATCGCGAACATGATGGAGTTACAAAGTCCCACGGCAATCATACTCCAGACCGCCACGTATCCCGTTGCATTGATGGAAAAGCCAATCAGTACAATCGCCAGTCCGGCACAGGTAGCCAGCGTAGCGGAAGCTTTCAGGAATTTTAATAAGTAAGCTCCCAGAAAACGGCCCACCAGCATACTACCCCAGTACAGGGAAACGTAGCCATTGGCTTCATTTTCTGTAATATGAACGGTATCGGTAATGTAGTTCGTCAGAAAGGTACCGACCGACACTTCAGCTCCCACGTAGCAGAAGATCCCCAGAATACCGAATCGCAGATTCCGAAAAGAAAACACACTCCGGCCCTGGGTCTGGCTTTTTTCTTCCGCCTGAACTTGAATATCCGGTAAGCGTAAGCGACTTACGGTCAGAGCAATGATGGCTAAGAGGGCCGCAATGCCCAAATAGGGATACTGCACGGCATCGCTCGAAGCCTCCTGCAAGGGAGCCAGAATAAAGGCGGCACCAAACAGCGGAGCCAGCGTCGTCCCCAGTGAACCTACGCCCTGAATGAGCGTCAGCCGGGAAGACGCCGTTTCGGCGGGTCCCAATACGGTGATGTAGGGATTCGCCGCTACCTGTAACAGCACGATGCCGATGGCAATCACAAACAGGGCTCCCAGAAACAGCGTGTACTCGTGCAACAACGAAGCCGGAAGAAAGAGTAAGGCTCCCGCCCCCGCTACGGCAAATCCCAGTACCATTCCTTTCTTGTAGCCTACTTTTTCTACCAGACGACCCGCCGGAATCGACATGATGCCGTAGGTAAGAAAAAAGTAGAACTGTACCAGCGACGACTGCGAGTATGTGAGCTGAAAGCCTTTCTTGAAAAAGGGCACCAATGTATCGTTCAGACAGGTAATAAAACCCATCATGAAGTACAGCACAGCCAGCGACACCAGGGCGGGGCGGTAGGAGGTTTGAGCGTCCGTTTCCGGTACGCGTACCGATTGCAGGGGAATGTGAGCCATTGGTTTAGTCTTGTAAAAGCGGCGTAGCGGACTTTTTCTGAGCAATCGCTTCCAGCGTTTTCCAACATTGGTACAAGCCACGGGGAATGTGGAAGCAGCCTTTCCATTTGCCGCCTTTCAGGGGCAAAAGTACGTCTCCCTGCCGATTCAAATACCCGAACCATTCGCCGTGCGTGGGATCGGGGAAATGTGACCAGGTGTAGGCATGTACTTTTTCAAACCATTCCCAGCAGCGTTCATCGCCCGTGTGCAGATAGCCTTTCAGCAAGCTGATGAGCGTTTCGATGTGAACCCACCAGAGTTTCTGGTCCCATTCGAGCTGCAAAGGCGGCTGACCTTTTACGTCCAGGAAGTAGAAAATCCCCCCGTACTGCTCATCCCAGCCGTATTCCAGCAACGAAAGCGTCAGGTCCGTAGCCTTGCGAATCAGGGCCTGATCGCCCCGTCGTTCGGCCAGATCCATGATGAACCACATCGACTCCAGCCCATGACCGGGATTGATCAGGCGACCTTCAAAGCTATCCGAAAACTCACCTTCGAGGGTAATGTTTTCCAAAATCAGACCCAGCTCGGGGCGGTAGAATTCTTCCATCACGGCGTGGATACCCGCGTCAATGGTTTCTTCCAGTACCGATGGTTCAATCAGATGCTCCAGTTGCAGCACCAGATTGGTAAGAATCATGGGTAAGGCAAAGTTTTTCAATGGCCGGGTGCCTGGAAATGCCTTATTGTAGAGTCCCTTCGGATTGGACTGTCGCTGCAAAATGTTGGCGAACGTTTCCTGAGCGATGGTAGCGTATTCGGGATTCCCCGTAGCCAAGTGCAATTGCCCGAAAGCCATGGCGGCGAAACAATCCGAGAAGATATTGTAGGGTTGAATAAGGGGATCACCCTGCTGAGTTAATGAAAAATACCAATTTCCGTCTTCATCACGACCGTGCTTTTTCAAGAACTCTGCTCCCTGAATGGCAAAGTCTAACCATTCCTGTTTTTGCTCTACCTGATTGTAGAGCATGGCGAAACACCACACCTGGCGGCCCTGAAGCCAGACAAATTTGTCTGTATCAAAAACGGTTCCTTCCGTATCGAGACAGGTGAAATACCCCCCGTACGTTTCATCACCCGACTTTTCGAGCCAGAACGGAATAACACTCGTTAGTAATTCATCCTGATACAGTTGCTGGTATTGCGATGGCTTCATGTAATAGCTTGCTTAAGTAAAAGCTTAATCTTAGTCTGATTAAGTATGTTTAATAAACTTAATAAATAAAATTATTAAGTATGGTGTAAAAGAACAATGAATAAATTAACTAAGCAAGGAAAAATAAAATATTATTTTAAATCAGGTAGCACGATGGAATGATATGGGAATGGATAAATCGCCATAGTTCGTTTTACAAAAGCGGATTGAAGCAGAATTTTATACGAAGTGAGAGAGCATAGAAAATCCGCATTTCCTGACGGAAACGAGAAGTGAAGGTAAATTTTCTTGGCATATGGGTTGATTCAACACCCCTTGCAACCTCTGGTGGGAGGATTGACGCATCTCCAACAGAGTGATTCCGTTTCTGACCACACTTTTACGCTATTGTACACAAACGCAGTCGTCCGTGAGATCCAGAAATTTTAAAACGTTGCTGATTCTTTTTCTTAGTTATGCCGGGGTGCTTGGTCTGCTAATTTATTTGTTAAAAGTATTTTTATAAACTTTTCGCTAAAAATTAAGAGTATAGTAAGAAATAAGGTGCCTTATTAGGGGTACTAAAAGCTTACTTACACTCGCATGAAAAGTCTTCTGCCTCTGCTGGCGTTTATAATCGGATTTACCGTTAGTACGGCTCAGCCCCGGCTTTCCATCAGTCCCGAGAAAGCTTTGCAGGAAGACCTCATGTTTAAACGCTACGGAAGTACTGACGGCCTGCCTGATAATCGGGTGCGGTCGTTTTTCCAGGATCGAAAGGGGTTTCTCTGGATCGGTACCATGAATGGACTGGCTCAGTATGATGGCTATCGTTTCCGGAAATTCTATAAAAACAAGGATGCGATCGCCGGAAACTGGATTTACGATATCTGTGAAGACAGCCAGGGGCGGCTCTGGATTGGTACCCGCGAAGGACTGAGCCGCTTCGATCCGCGTACGGAAACCTTCCAGAATTTCCGAAATAATCCCAAAGACTCGACGTCGCTTTTTTGCAATCAGATTAACGCCTTGCTGGTCGATTCGCAAGATCGGGTGTGGGTAGGCACGCCGCAGGGACTGGCCGTATGGAGCCCGAAAACGCAGCAGTTTCGAACGCTTCGAACCGAGCCGCTGAATCGGCCCATTCGAAAAATGATCCGCTCGCAGGGCGATTACCTCTGGATTGCAACTGCCGAAGGGCCGGTTCGCTACCACGCCTCCAGCGGAACCTACACCTTTTATCCCCTGAGTGTAAAACCTAACGCCTACGGCGATCATTACTGGTCGTTGCTGGAAGATCAGCGGCATTTGTATCTGGCCACGGGTGGTGATGGCCTCTGGCGACTGCCCTACCAGCCCGAACGCAACAGCTACGGAAAAGCGGAGCCTCTGCATCACTTTTCAGGACAGACGCTGGCCCAGACGCAGATTTTTGACCTCTGTAAATCACCCGATGGAGCTTTTTGGCTGGGTACGGATCGAGGACTAGCTCGACTCGAAGCCCTCGATTCACCACAAGTCCGGCTCCGTTGGTACCGAACCAACCCCAGCAATCCGCAGAGTCTGAGCAATAATTTGGTGTATCGCCTCTTTCTGGACCGAACGCAACGACTCTGGTGCGGTACCGAGCAACAGATCAGTACGCTCGATTTAAGTGGGCTGCCTTTTCAATCCTATACGTTTCCCTCCGGTGCTGCTGAAGATCAGGTGCGTAGCATTGCGGCGGGGCCAGGGGCAACGGTTTGGTTGGGGATGGGCAAATCCGGACTGTACCGCTATAATCTACTGAATGGTGCAACGGAGCGGTTCCGGCTGGAAAGTCAATCCTCGTTCTGGAATGAACACCGGGCCTTGTTACGGGCCTCCAGCGGTGACCTTTGGATCGGTACGCTTGGTGGGGCGGTGCGAATGACGGCGAGTCAGCAAATACACGCCGAACTGGAAGGATCCGCCGTTTTTTCGTTCCTCGAAGATTCACAAAAGAACATCTGGTTAGGGACCAACCACGGTCTGTACCAACGAACGCCCGATGGGAAAAAGAGCCGTATTCGTCTGGGTACTAGCGATACGGAATTTATTCGCTCTTTACTGGAAGATCAGGCAGGTGTGCTCTGGATTGGTTTCGATAACAGCGGATTGGGACGGTACAATCCCAAAACCGGCGTTTTTGAGTGGATCAAAGACGCCAACCATTCGTTGGGAAGTGCCATTTATGCACTCGTTGAATTCCCTAAACAGGTGATCTGGGCGGGCTCTGAATCGGGTTTACACCAAATCACAGCCGATCCGAAAGGAGCCTATCAGGTCAAAACCTATTCCGAAAAGCAGGGCCTGCTACACCCCTCGGTAAATGGAATTGTACCCGATACCCAGGGCTTTCTCTGGATCAGTACGATTAAAGGGCTGATGCGATTTCAACCCGTTTCGGGGCGTTTTCAGACGTACCTGCCCAACCAGCGGTTTAGCTATAATGTCATGAGTCGGTTGAACGAGAGCCAGTTGCTGTACGGACTGACGAATGGGTTTCTCCGGTTTGATCCACGCCAGCTTCAGCACCGGGTTTCATTGCCTACCGTTGTCTTCACGGACTTCAAACTTTTCAATGAAAGTGTCGGAATCGGTCAGGTAAGTCAGGGCGATACCGTACTGCGGCAGTCCCTGAGCGAAACGCAGACCCTTACGCTGCATTACAAAAACAACGTGTTCAGTGTTGATTTTGCGGCTCTGGATGTGGCGAATCCGGAGGGAACGACCTACGTTTATCAGATGGAAGGCTTTGATCAGGCCTGGATTCCGGTCGATGCCCAGCATCGTTCGGCCACGTATACCAACCTGAGTGCCGGAACCTATACCTTTCGCGTAAAAGCCGCGAACAGCTTCGGTGAATGGAGTGCCAAACCGGCGGCCCTTACCTTCCAGATACTACCGCCACCCTGGAAAACCTGGTGGGCCATTACGGGTTACATTGTGCTTTTTCACGTGCTACTCCTCATCTTCATCCGTTATCTGCTACTACAAGCCCGGCAGCGGGATGCCCTGGCGTTGGAACAGATTGAAAAAGAACAACTTAAGAATCTGCACCAGCTCAAACTTCGTTTCTTTACAGACATTTCGCACGAATTCCGGACGCCACTTACCCTCATGGCGGGGCCGATTGAAGAGCTGATGAACAGCTCGGAAGTACGGGGTAAGGTCCGCGAAAAAGTACAGTTACTACAGCGAAACAGCCGTAAACTACTGCAACTCATTGAGGAACTGATGACGTTCCAGAAGCTGGAACAGGGCAAAGTACAGCTTCACAAACGGACGTTGAATCTGGTGGACTGGGTACAGGAAATGTACCAGAATTTTGTACCGCTGGCCGAACGTCGGCAGATTTCCTTTGAACTGACGGCTCCAACCTCCGAAATCCGATTGGACATAGACCCCGTTCAGCTGGAAAAAGTACTGAATAACCTCTTATCCAACGCCTTTAAGTTTACCCCGACGGGTGGACAAGTACGCCTGGATCTGCTCCTACCCGAACCGGATTGGGTATGCCTGCGGGTACAGGATACGGGAAGTGGACTGACTCCCGAACAGCAAAGTCACCTCTTCGAACGCTTTTACCAATCGGACCCCAACCGCGAAGGGTCGGGTGTGGGTTTATCGCTGGTGAAAAGCCTGATTGAACTGCACGGGGGCCGGATTACCGTAACCAGTGAACCGAACGTACAGACGGAATTTACCGTGTGGCTGCCCCTGCAAAACGCCCTGTCGGAAACGCAACCGCTTCACCTTCGGACCGAACCGCTGGTACAGAGCGAAGTCGGAGCCATTCGCTGGCCGGGAATGCCCGAAGACGAGAAACCCGAATTGTTACTGGTGGATGATAACGACGAAGTACTCGATTTTCTGAGCCTGCTTTTCCAGGATCACTATCGCATTACTCGGGCCCTGAATGGCCAGGAGGCACTGGCCCGCGTACAGCAACGCGAACCGCAGGCGATCATCAGTGATGTGATGATGCCCGTGATGGATGGGCTGGAGTTATGCCGAAATCTGAAAAGTAACCTCGATACCTGCCACGTACCCCTGATTCTGCTCACGGCCCGGGCCCGCGTGGAGAGCGAAATGGAAGGTATTGGCGTTGGGGCGGATGATTACGTCGCCAAACCCTTTCACCCCGATTTGTTACGCCTCCGGGTGCAGACGCTCATTGAAAATCGCCAGCAACTCATTCGGAAGTACCAGTCGGCTGACGAGATCATTCCGAAAGATCTGACCCGCAATCCGCTCGACGAGGCCTTTCTGCAAAAAGTCATTCAGTCCATCGAACAGAATCTGAGTAATGAAGAATTTAGCGTGGAAGAACTCGGCGAATGCGTGTGCATGAGTCGCAGTAACCTCTTCCGAAAACTGAAAGCCCTGACCGGGCAGACTCCCCTGGAATTCATTTATTTCATCCGGCTAAAACACGCCATGCAACTCTTGCTGGAACGTAAATACAGCATTGCTGAAATTACCTACGAGGTAGGTTTCAAGAATCCTTCCTCGTTTAGTAAGTCCTTCCGCAAACAGTTCGGAAAAGCTCCCACGGAGTACCTGCAGGAGCAAATCGCCCGACAGAAAAACTAACGTACCATCGTCCACCCGCCCCGGTGGACGATTTTGTTTGTAAATCCGCTTTCCTACGGAAATAATTGGCAGAAAAGGCTCCTACTCACGCAATACGCAACATTTCAGCTGGCTTTTGCAACATCTCCATCCCTGGGTTCCCCGCCTCTGGTGCGTACTTTACCCCGTCTTTTATTGCATTTTTCTAGGATAAATTATGATCCATTACATGCAGGGTTTTCAAGAGCGGGAAAGCCTTAAAGACGGGTTGCTCCATTCATCTAAATCTATTTTTTGTATGCGTTTATTAGTATACTTTTCTCTTTTACTGACCTTACCTCTGGCGGGATGGGCTCAGGAACGAACACTTTCGGGGCGGGTAACGGCCGAAGGTGCACAAGGCTTACCCGGCGTCAATGTACTACTGAAGGGGACGTCCATAGGTACCTCAACGGACGCCGAAGGACGGTATACCCTTCGGATAACGACTACGGACGGTACGCTGATTTTTTCTTCGATTGGCTACGTAAAACAGGAAATCGTCGTAGGTAGTCGCACCTCCATTGAGGTAGCCATGGTAGCCGATGCCCAAGCCCTGAACGAAGTCGTTGTTGTCGGGTACGGTGAACAGAGTCGCAAGGCCTTGTCCACGGCGGTGAGTTCCGTTTCGTCCAAACAACTGAAAGATATTCCGGTAGCCAATCCGGCCCAGGCTCTGGCGGCTCAGGTGTCGGGCGTGAACATTGCCCAGACGGGTGGGCAGCCGGGAGCGGCTCCCGTCATCCGGATTCGGGGCGTGGGTTCGCTCGGGGCCGGCAACAGTCCCCTGTACGTAGTCGATGGCTATCCGCTGGCGGGTGCCGACAATTTTAACCAGATCAATCCCGGTGATATCCAATCCATCGAAGTATTGAAAGATGCCGCCGCCGCGGCCATTTACGGGTCGCGGGGCGGCAACGGCGTGATTCTGGTCACGACCAAACGCGGTACGCCCGGCAAAACGCGGATCAACTTTAACACCTTCGTCGGGGTACAAAACATTGCTCGGAAAATTTCGCTGATGAACAACGCCCAGTTCATTGACTTCTCGAAGGAATCGGCGGTGAATGCGGGACTCAAGTATTACGCGTTTTACGACAACCCACCCGCCGATCTGCCCCAAACGGACTGGCAGGATGCCATCTATCGGCAGGCTTTGATGACCCAGCAGGAATTGTCGGCTTCGGGTGGCAGTGAGAAAATTCGCTACCACGTGTCGGGCTCCTATCTGAAACAGGAAGGAATTCTTAAAGCCACCGAATTTGAGCGATTTACGCTACGGGCCAATCTGGAAGCCCAGCTTTCGAAACGCGTACGGGCGGGAGTCGTACTGGCTCCTTCGCTAACCAACACGAAGTACCAGACTGTTGCCGGAACAAACGACGCTTCCGTCATTGCCGTCGGTACTGATCCGATTTCGGCGGCTCTGGTGATGCCTTCGCTGTTTCCCGAACGCCTGGCTAACGGCGATTACGCCAATACGAACAATTATCCGTTGACGCAGGGAGCCAATTCCATTTCGCCCAACTTCCGCGGACCAACGGTACAGTTCGATCAGTACCGGGATCGGGGGAGTAGTCCCCGGTTTCTGGCCAACTCTTTCGTCGAATGGGAGATTATTCCGGATTTAAGCGTCAAAACCAGTTTTGGTGTTGAATACAATACCGATACCCGAAATCAGTTCGTGCCCGCGACCATGCCTTCCAATACGGCTCCAACGGCTAACATCAGTAATCCTTTGGTGAATAACATTGCGGCGGCCAAGCGGTTGAATACCAGCTCTAACTGGCTCTGGGAGAACACCCTGCACTACCGCAAAACCATTGGAGCGGATCATTCCTTCGATCTTTTGGCGGGGTATACCGCTCAATCTGCGGTGGGTTCGGGCAATGTGATTACGGGCGTGAACGGCAGTTTTGTCAACGATCTGATTACGAACATCAGTGGGGCGGGTACCACGACGGCGACCAATTCGTATTCCAAAAACAATCTGGTTTCCTGGTTGGGGCGGGTTAACTACAGCTACAAGGATAAATACCTGCTGTCGGCGGCCATTCGGCGGGATGGTTCCTCCCGGTTTGGGGCGAACAACCGCTATGCTACCTTCCCCTCGGTATCGGCAGCCTGGCGATTGTCGGAAGAGAACTTCATGAAATCCATAGCGATCATCAGCGATCTGAAAATTCGCGGAAGTTATGGTCTGACGGGTAATAACAACATTGGCAATTACGCCTCGCAAAGCTACGCGACGCAGGCGAACTACGCCTTCGGATCGGGAGCGGGGAATCGGGTGTACGGCTCTGCGGCGACCAACATTGCCAACGCGGGCCTGACCTGGGAAACCAACCAGCAAACCGATCTGGGACTGGAACTGGGCCTGTGGAAAGACCGGATCTCTTTAACTGCCGACGTCTATCAACGCCTTACAACGGGACTGCTCAATAACCGAAACGTTCCGGCAATCGTGGGAATCGCCGGGTCAGTGCTGGAAAACATCGGTAAGATTGAAAACAAGGGGCTGGAACTCTCGATTACATCCCGCAACGTGAGCAGCGGAGACCTCAACTGGACGACCAACGGTAATATTTCCTTCAACCAGAATCGCGTCGTGTCGCTGGTAACGGATAAACCCATTTACTATAGTGCGGGTGGTTTCACCAATTACGCCATCGTGATTCCGGGGATGCCGCTGGGTGAATTTTACGGCTACCGGCAGATTGGCGTATTCCGCGATCAGTCGGAAGTGGATGCGGGAGCAACTTGGGCCAGTGGTGGTTCCAAACCGGGAGATATCAAGTACGAAGACGTAAACGGCGACGGCAAAATCAACGCCTCGGATTTGACCTACCTTGGCAATCCGCTACCCAAATTCACGTACGGACTTACGAATACGCTGAGCTGGAAGGGTTTCGACCTAAACATTATTCTGCAAGGTTCACAGGGGAATAAAATCTGGGCTCAATGGTTGCGGTCGGGTTATTTCTTCAATGGTAATGCCAATACCATCACCGATGTCGCCAACCGCTGGCGTTCGCCGAGTGACCCCGGCAATGGCTGGCAACCCCGGGCTACCAATACCGCGTCAGGCGGAGCCAACAACCCGTCTAGTCGCTATGTCTACGATGCTTCGTTCTTACGAATCCGTACGGTTTCGTTCGGCTACAGTTTGCCCTCGGAAGTCGTAAAACGCTGGAAATTCGAGCAGGCTCGCCTTTACGTGAGCGGTCAGAACCTTTACACGTTCACCAAGTACATCGGCTACAACCCCGAAGCCAACGACAACGGCAATACCACGGCTCCAACCTACGGCTACGATTCGGCTTCTTATCCGTTGGCTCGTACCATCACCGTTGGTCTCAATCTGGGTTTTTAATCCTAAGAAATTCAATCGTATGAAACGACTTTTGCTTATACTTCTGCTGGTCTCGGGTTTTTTAGTCTCCTGTCAGCAAAGCTTCCTGGAATTAACGGACCCCACCAAAATTCCTACGGATCAACTCTTTAGCACGGCTACCAACGTATCCGCCGCCGTGACGGGCGTGTACAGTCAGTTGCAGCCCATTTACAACAACAGCTATTTCATATTCGGGGAGATGGCGAGTGACAACGCCTACGAACCCGTTTCAGCCAATGCCCGGTATTTCTTTTCCATTTTTAACGTGGAAGAAAATAACCCCAACCTGCAAACCATGTGGACGGATTCGTACCGCTGCATCAGTCGGGCAAACACCGTACTGGCTCGGGCCGGAACGGTAGCGATGGATACGACGCTTCGGAATCGGTACCTGGCCGAAATGAAATTCATCCGGGCCTTGAATTACTTCAATCTGGTACGCATCTGGGGAGCGGTACCGCTGGTGACGGAAGATCTGGGCGACAATTATCAGAAAGCCTACGACTATGGTCGCACCCCAGCCACCGAAGTATACGCTCAGATTACCAAAGATTTACGCGAAGCTGCTGCCGGATTACCCAGTACCTATCCAGCGGCTGATCTGGGCCGGGCCACCCGTACGGCGGCCAAGGGATTGCTGGGAAAAGTACTGCTGACGCAGGGCCAGTACCAGCAGGCCGCCGCCGTACTGGGTGAGCTGATTCCGGGCACTCCGACAGCAGGAAATCTGGCGAGCGTGCATACGCTGGAAACGAATTACGACAACGTATTCTCGACGGCCAATGAAATGAACAAGGAAATTCTGTTTGCGGTACGGTATCTGTCCGGGGGCGTGAGTCTGGGGAGTGGCTTTGCCAGTAATTTTCTGCCGACGTACTCGGGTACGGACATTATCCGGGTGGGCTTGTCGGGTGGACCCATGATCCGGCAGGATCTGGCCAATGCTTTTCCCGAAGGGGATCGGCGGAAGGCGGTATCCGTCGGTTATTACACGAAAGGAAACAGTGCCGCTACGTCCGATTATTATACCCGTAAGTACATCGTCAACGGGGCTCCCTTTGCCCGAAATGATGGCGACAACGACTGGATTGTACTGCGGTACGCCGATGTACTGCTGATGTATGCGGAGGCCCTGAACGAAGGGGGACAAGCCACGGAGGCCCTGCCGTATCTGAATGCCGTTCGGACCCGGGCCGGACTGTCGCCTTTAACCGATCAGAGTCAGGCTCAGCTACGATTGGCTCTGGAAAACGAACGTCGCCTGGAACTCAGTTACGAAGGACACCGCTGGTTTGATCTAGTACGAACGAATCGCCTGTTGCCCGTACTGAATGCCTTTTACGCCAAGTACGCTCAGATTCCCTCTACGGCTCAGGTTCCGAATAACGGCTTGTTTGTGAACAGCGGCGGTAGTGTGGTGCAGGTACAGGCCTACCAAACTTTATTCCCCCTGCCTTTGTCCGAACGTCAGTATAACCCCAAACTCACTCAAAACGAAGGGTACTAAATGACCCCGGAAGCGGCGACGAAACATTCGCCGCTTCCGTAGGTTTAGGCGTATAAACGAAAGTCAAGTGCATGAAGCGTTACCTGCTATTCTTTTGTCTTTTCCTGCCGGGATTCGTCGGGGCCCAATCTGATTCACTGGGAAATGCCCGTTTACTCCGATCGCGGCAGGGATTGCCCTTCTTTTTTCAGAAAATTAAAACCGGAAAAAACCTGACGATCGGTTACCTAGGCGGCAGTATCACCGAAGCGGGGAAAGGCTGGCGGGAGCAGTCGGTACAAGGCTTACAGAAACGCTATCCCAAGGCTCAATTTTCGGGCATCAATGCGGGCGTGGGCGGTACGGGTTCAGATTTAGGTGTGTTTCGGGTGCAGCCACAGGTACTGGATCAAAAACCCGATCTGGTCTTCGTGGAATTTGCTGTGAACGACAACGGTAAAAAGCCCGAACAGATTTACCGGGCGATGGAAGGGATCGTACGGAAAATCTGGCGGCAAAATCCGCAGATCGATATTTGTTTCGTGTACACAATCACGGCCGATCTGGCTCCGTATTTCCAGCGGGGTAAACTACCGCCTTCCGCACTGGCCATGGAACAGATTGCCGAGCATTATGGCGTGCCGAGTGTGTGTATGGGTCTAAAAGTGGCGGCTCTAGCGAAAGAAGGAACGTTACTTTTCAAAGGGAAACGTGAAGAATATCCCAATAAAATCGTCTTTTCACCGGACAATGTACATCCTTACGCCGAAACCGGTCACGCTCTGTATGCGGAAGCACTGGATGAGGCTTTACAACAACTTTCCTCGCAACAATCTACGCTGAAGGCTCACGGCATCCCCAAACCCTACGTCGCAGATCACTGGGAAGCGGCCCGGATGGTCCCTTTGGAGCAGCTCAAACATCAGGGAAACTGGCAGGTACTGACGCCCGAAACGGATACGGTGGCTCGATTAATGAAAAACCGTTTTCCCCGTTTGCTGAAATCCACCCAACCCGGCGATTACCTGGAAGTACGCATGAAAGGGCAGGCCTGCGGCTTGTACGACGTCATGGGACCCGGTTGCGGTCAATACGTGCTGGAACTTGATTCAGATTATCAGCAGAAAATTGACCGCTTCGATGCGTATTGTACGTATTACCGCTCCAACTTTTTTGTACTGCCCATCGATCCGCAAAAGGAGCATACCTTCCGGTTCCGGGTTTCCGGCGAACAACTGGATAAGGCCAAGATTCTCAAGGTCCGCAATGAAACCATCGATGAACCGCGTCGGTACGAAGAAAACGCCTGTTACGCCGGACAACTCTTACTGGTGGGCGAACTCATTCCCTGAATCCATGAAAAAAACGATTTTCCTGCTTCCTCTAGTCCTATGGGCTGCGATAGCCGCAGCCCAGCAAACGAGCAATAAACCCGAACGCGAAGCCTGGTTCATGGATCTGGGCTTTGGTATGTTTATTCACTGGAGCCTGGATTCGCAGGTCGGAGCCGTGATCAGTCATTCCATGGCTGGGGCTTCTAACGATTACCTCCAGCGGTTTACCACTGAATTACCAAAAACCTTCAACCCTAAAAAATTCGACCCCGAGGAATGGGCCGTACTGGCGAAACTCGCGGGCATGAAATACGTAGTCTTTACGGCCAAACACCATTCGGGTTTTTGTATGTGGAATACACAAACGACGAAATTCCAGGTCATGCAGACGCCGTTTAAACGGGATATTCTCAAAGAAGTGATTGAGGCGTTTCGGAAGCAGGGGATTGCCATTGGGCTGTATTTTTCGCCCGAAGATTTTTATTTCCTGTACCAGCATCAAATCCCTATTGGTCGTTTGCAACACCCGCAGCACTACCCAGCCAACAACACCGAATTGATGGCTTACGACAAACGACAGCTCAAAGAACTACTGACCAACTACGGTACCATTGACGTGCTCTTTTTCGACGGTCCGGCGGAAGGATTGAAGGAATACGCCTGGCAATTACAACCAAACGTAGTCGTGACCCGCGGGCAGATGAATACGCCCGAGCAGACGTTGCCCGACCAGCCCATTCCCGGCCCCTGGGAAGCCTGCTTTACGATGGGTACCGACTGGCAGTACAAACCCACTAACGATCCCCACAAATCGGGTACCGAGATTATCAACATGCTTATCGAAACCCGGGCCAAGGGTGGCAATCTGCTGCTTAACGTAGGCCCCAAACCCAATGGCGAAATCCAGATTGAGCAGGAAGCTTTATTACGCGAAGTCGCCCTGTGGCAATTGGTCAATCAGGAAAGCGTAGCGGGCATTCGACCCTGGCCGCTGATTCGGGAGGGGCAGTACTGGTTTACGAAAGCGAAAGAAGCGAACGCCGTATACGTATTCGTGCCCGGCGGAAAAGAATGGAAGTACGGCGAGCGGAAAGACTTTATTTTTCACTCGCTGGAAGGTACTGCTCAAACGAAGGTACAGGTGCTGGGTTACGCCAGTGAGCTGGTGGAGTACCGGCAGGGTTTCGACGCCAGTCTATCGGTACAACCCACGGCATTTGGTTTGGCGGTGAGTGCCGTCAACGGGCAGCGGCTGTATACCAATAATCAGTGGCCCAATCCGGTGGTTCTGAAAATTACGAATGTGACCTACAAACCCCTGCTTACCAAGGAAAAGCGGGATACAATCGACGGAGCCCATTAACGAGAGACGACTAGTGGCACAGTTTGTTTCGGGCTTGCTGTCAGTAGTACGTACATAACTCTTTTTAACGATGGAGCTGGATCATGGGACCGGGCATCCGAACTACGGATTAGCCAAATGTAAAGAAGAAGACCTCGCAGAAGACACGTTTGTAAGCCCCCTGCCGCGAGCCGTTATACGCCCCAACGATTTTATTCTGCTGGATGGCACCTGGCGATTTGCCCTGGATCTGGAAGATAAAGGTTTGCAGGAAAACTGGTATGTCCATCATCCCTACGAGGACGAAGCCCAGTGGCCCGGCAGTGTGGAAGCCCATTTAGCCCAGGGTAAGCGGGAACAGAAAGGCTGGCGGGATCAGGTGGTAGTTTGGTACGAACGGGATTTTGAATGGCCGGTATCGATCGGTGAAAAAGAAAACTCGCTTCTGCAACTCACCTTTGGAGCCTGCGGCTACGAAACGCAGGTGTGGCTGAATGGCTTTCCGTTGGTGACGATTGAAGGAGAAGCTAAACATATTGGGGAATATACCTCGTTTTCGTACGAGCTGGAAGAAAAAATCCTGCGACCCAGCAACCGCCTTACGGTACGTATTGTCAGTACCATGAACGCCGATATTCCACGGGGCAAGCAGGAATCTTACGTGTACAAGCGGGGCGGCATCTGGTACCAAACCTATACGGGACCGGTACGGAGCGTCTGGCTGGAAACCGTCGAACGAAATCGGCTGCGTTCCCGCGTGGGCGTCGTTAGTATCATTGAAGATAATCTGGTTCGGTTTACCGTCACTACCCGTATTCATGATCCGGGTACGTACCGGATTCGCCTGAAAGTCTTTGATAAAACACCCGATACACCGCCCGTTGCCGAGGATGAATTTACGCTGGTACTCGAAGCCGGGCAGAAGAATCAGCGACTGGTACTGGCCATTCCCAGTGCTCAGTACTGGTCGCCCGAATCGCCCTACCAGTATCGGCTCGAAGCGGAGCTGGTTGACGCGAACGGTTATGCGGCCACCATTGAAACACTGTTTGGTCTACGCAAATTCGAAGCCCGCGGCTCCCGCCTGTATCTTAACCACGAACCCGTTTACCTGGATGGTATTCTGTACCAGCCCGGGGCAGCTACTTACGAAGAGATCAAACAGCACATGTACGCGATGAAGGAACTGGGCTGTAATCTGGTACGTATTCACATTGCCGGAGTTGATCCCCGCATTTATAAACTGGCCGACCGCATGGGGCTGCTGTTGTGGGTGGAGGTACCGAGCCCGCACCGTTCCAGTCCGGAAAGCCGGGCCAACCACCGGGAAGAGCTCATGCGGATGCTGGCTCTGATTGCGACGCACCCGTCGGTAGTGATTTGGAGTTTGTATAATGAAGACTGGGGGGCTCAGGACATTGCGACCAATCCCGAAACGCGGCAGTACATTATGGATATGTACCACTTTATGCAAATCGCGTATCCGCAGTTTCTGGTGGTAGACAACGACGGCTGGCGACACATCTCCTTTGAGGGTCGGTTGAAGTCAGATTTGATGACCGCCCACATCTACGCCAACGAGCTGGAACGCTGGAAGCAGCAGCTCGATGAACTCGTGGCCGGAAATCTGGACCGGGTGGCGGCTTTTCCGCTGGTGGTGGGCGATCCCTTCTTTTTTCGCAAGCAGGTACCGCTGATTGTGAGTGAATGGGGCGGTTTTGGGTTTGCGGATTATGGTGGTCCTCAGGACAATGAGCAGCGGGCTGAGCAGATTCGACTCTTTAAAGAAGAACTTCGAAAGCGTTCTATTTCGGGTGACGTATATACACAAGCGACCAATATTGAGGATGAAAAAAATGGTTTGATCGACGCCACGACGGGTGAACTATACGTGCCGCCCGGATTACTAAATTCTAGAAATTCCTAAGTTGAAAAGACGCCGGTTCTCTAAGAACGGGCGTCTTTTTTTATCCATGATTTAGTACCCCTACTAAAAGGCCAGAATATTAAGAAATTATTAGAAATCGATGAAAATGGATGCAAACGAATCCCATTTACGACAGAAAAGAAGATAAATGAAAATTTAAGGATTCGAGCGAATGTTTTCCCTCAGAAAATTGTAAAGAAAGTAGTACCTTGTGAGACGGTTGCACACCTCATCCAAACCTATTCCTTCAATCCTGATTTCTTAGTTTATTTATTGGCTTTACAGGTACCTATCCCTAGCATCTGGTATGCCTGAAAGTCGCCTATTGCCTAACGCGTACCTAACT
>NZ_JBMDWJ010000190.1:0-1577 GCF_048595215.1 Siphonobacter sp. | reverse complement strand
AAAAAAACGTCTGAACTTACGTCCAGACGTTTTTTTATACCTCTACTGTTCACTATCCATCACTAACGCTTCGCCGTTCCCGATTGGTATCAGAAACCTAAAAGAGCCATTCCTTCATCCAGCTTGCCAACCCCGGAGGGGTTCAATGTCCTTAGCCCCGTATGCAATGCGGGGTATGGATGCGTCCCGCCCGGTAGGCACAGCCTACCAACGCTTGCGTCCGTAGCAAATGCTACGGACAACCCGCCCCGTTCACTTTATCGGATTGTACCCATCACGACTGGAAACGGAAACCACAGCGGCGGCCGCTCTAAACTCCCCTACACCGCATATTCCTTCCGCCGCCAGAAGTACCAGCCTCCCCCCAACAGAGCAATCAGTACCAGCGGCCCGAGCAGATTGAGTACCTGCCAGGCCGTCCGGTTTTCGTCTACCTGTATTTTGTCAAGGGGGCGAAGTTTGAATTCCTTGGTACGGGCCGTAATGACGCCGTTATCGTCAAGCATGTAATCCATTGCATTCAGGATAAAATCCTTGTTGGCATACACGTGCCGATCCGAACTAAAGCGGTCGAAGCCCAGTGGTAAGGGTACTTCGCGTTTCGGATCAAAATCATTGAGAGCCATATCCCCATCGGCGACGACCACAATTTTCGAAGGCTGATCCTGTACGGCAAACCCTTTGGCTCGCGGGTCGTCGGGTAATAAGCGATTCCGGAATAGCGACGAGAACTTCCCTTCCAGTAAGTACGCCACGGCTTTAGGTCCGCCGTTGTACTGCGTGGGATCGGGTTTACGTCCCGCTTCATTGTAGGGAATCACCGCCGGAGCGTGCAGACTTTGCGTGTACGCAGACGTGAATAACAAGGGCGTTTTGCGAATCCCTTCGGCTCCTACCGTATCAAGTGAACCCACGTAACGTCCGTATAGGGCATCCAGATTTCGGGTGATGGGCGATTTCCCGAAGGAATTCAGTAATGGATAAAACCGCCAGGGCATGAGCTGAATGTTGGCTTTATCGCCCATCGTTCCAATATTCAGTGGTATTTCGGCGGACAGTAAATCTTTCACTACAACCGGGTTAGCCCGTAATCCGTACCGGAACAGCAGTTCGTCCAATTTCAGGTTCGTCGGCTGAGCGTATACGCCTTCGTTACCTACCGAATCGGTCTGTACCTGATCAATGAGGAACATGGCTTTTCC
Organism: Siphonobacter sp.; assembly: GCF_048595215.1. Taxonomy (NCBI): domain Bacteria; kingdom Pseudomonadati; phylum Bacteroidota; class Cytophagia; order Cytophagales; family Cytophagaceae; genus Siphonobacter; species Siphonobacter sp. Next base: position 375 of record NZ_JBMDWJ010000190.1, on the reverse strand, counting down.
CCCGTGAACAATAAACTGATCGAGTTTGAGCTGATCATCTTCCGAAAATTCCTGATCGGGCTTCACAATCAGTACGGCGTCGAGTCCGCCCAGATTCGGGGAGGTTTGCAGGTTGACCTGATAGATTTCGTAATGTTTCTGCAAAGCCACAATCAGATCCGAAATGCGTACGGGATTGAGTTTCTTCGAAAACGTCGAAAGCAGTCCGATCTTTTTCTTTTCCTTCTGGGTAAGCTCCCGTAAAGCCGTCGCCAACGTGTACTCGATATTTTCCGCCGACAGATTCAGGTTTTCCTGAGCGGATTTAGAAATGTTGCCTTTCAGCAGTTGAACCGCCGTTTCCTTGTTCTGGTACGTCAGCAAGGCACCCGGCCA
>NZ_JBMDWJ010000189.1:0-8570 GCF_048595215.1 Siphonobacter sp. | reverse complement strand
GATTATTAATACGTAATAGTACAATAGGAAAAGCACTAGGCCGCTGACTTGCTACTAGTCAGCGGCCTAGTGCTTTTCCTATTGTACTTACGTCAATGAGAGGAATGGATGAATTTTCTGGATCCAGTAACTTACCTCATTCGGGCTTTTATCCTTTCGATAACGAACGCAGGTACGTAATGCCTGCGGTACCTGCCACAAGAGAAGCCAGCAGAATACCATATTTAGCGGCATCTACATGTTCGGCATCCGAGAAAGCTAAATTGGATACAAAAAGGGACATGGTAAAGCCGACGCCGGCTAGTAATGCTACCCCGGTAACGTGCTTCCAGTTCACCAGAGCTGGTAAGTCGGCTAGCTTGAGCTTGACCATTAGATAGGTAAAGCCAAATACTCCGATTAATTTCCCCAGTACCAGTCCCACGCCTACGCCAGCACTTACGGGGTTTATTAGCTCTGAAAAGAAATTACTGCCAATGTGCATGCCAGCATTAGCCAGAGCGAACAAGGGCATGATGAGAAAGGCTACGTAAGGATGCAGCGTATGTTCAATTTTTTGCAGTGGCGTCTGGGCGTCTAAACTTAGTCCCTTTATTTCTTCAATAATCTCGTGCTGATCGGCTGTCATCAAAGGTCCGTGCAAAGGAATGGCTACTTCAAAGCGTTTGAGGCGGGATTTAATTTGTTGTAAATACTCCTGCTCATGAATTCGCGTACGGGCAGGGATCGTAAAGGCTACGAGTACGCCGGCAATGGTAGCGTGAACGCCCGAAAACAGGAAACAGCCCCAAACGACAATCCCCAGAATCAGGTAAAATAAACTACGCCGAATACCGAGTAGATTACCCGCCAGGAGAACTCCCAGAAAACCGAAGCCAATCAGGAGAAAACCAAAGTCGATTTTAGCCGTATAGAAAAATGCAATGACCAGTACAGCTCCTAAATCATCGGCTACCGCCAAGGCGGATAAGAATACTTTCACCGAAGGCGGAATATGATTACCGGATAAGGAGAGTAGCCCCAGGGCAAAGGCAATGTCAGTAGCCATGGGAATGCCCCAGCCGTGAAGCGAGGGCCGACCGTAGTTGAACAACACATAAATCAGAGCGGGTACAAGCATACCACCCAGAGCGGCCACCATCGGCAGAGACGCTTTTTTTAAGGTAGAAAGCTCACCCGCCATAAACTCCCGCTTGAGCTCCAGTCCAATGACAAAGAAAAAGATGGCCATCAGTCCATCATTGATCCAGATGTGCAGGGGATAGTTAAAAGAGAAATTACCGAAACTTAGTGAAAAGGGAGTTTCCCAGGTATGATGATAGGACTCCGCCCCCGGCGAATTAGCCCAGATCAAAGCAGCTATCACGCTCAGAAACAGGACGATGCCGCTGGTATACTCCTGATGAATGAACTTACTTACGGGCTGAATGACCTTATCAATAGGAGCTTTACTCATGAGATTAGTTGCAATGAATTGTAGTAATAGATAACCCTAGAGCGAGTCTGCTGGTTATGTCTGAACATTTAAAAATTCAACTTTCCTGCAAGGAAGGCAGAAAGGGGCTAACAAAACTAGACTTCTCCCTAAATACATTGATCCTAATTAGAAAAAAATAATGGCTTGCCTTTCATTTTTTTGCGTAAACCTTATAATGTCATACTTCGCTTATTTGAAATACTATTTCTTCGTGATACGTCGAGTATGGGGCTTTGAAAGAACAAAGCGTACAAAAACAGGTTCTTTGTATTATCAATTCTTAAGCATATAAAACTATCCACACATGAGCAGGCTGCCCTCATTTTTAGCTCAGACTACCTTTCACAAAGGGATTATTCTGCCTAGTTTACTATTCATATTTTTTGTTACGTTCGTTTCCAGCTTTTTCCCGGATTCAACGGCTTCCATCTTAGGGCAAATTCAGGATTGGATCTTTATAAACTTAAACTGGGTTTATGTCTGGTCGGTTACCTTGTTTGTCTTTTTTCTGCTAGCTCTCGTCGTTAGTAAATATGGTTCGATCACCTTGGGAGACGATGATGCGGTACCCGAATACTCATTCCTTTCCTGGATATCCATGCTTTTCGCCGCTGGTATGGGTATTGGTCTCATGTATTTTAGTGTTTCAGAACCCCTTGCTCATTTCTCCGATCCAACCTTTGCTGAGTATAGCGAAATAAAACGGGCCAAGGACGCTCAGCTTTATACGTTTTTTCACTGGGGTATTCATGCCTGGGCCATTTACGGCGTTGTGGGTTTGTCACTGGCTTACTTTACGTATCGCTATAAATTACCGCTCTCGCTTCGTAGCTGTTTTTATCCGATTCTTAAAAACCGAATCAATGGCGTAGCTGGTAACGTCATTGATTCGTTTGCTTTGTGCAGTACCTTCTTTGGCATCACCACTACCTTAGGTTTTGGTGTCATTCAGCTTAATGCAGGGTTAGTCCAATTGGGCCTTATTCCGGAGAAAGGGTTTAGTTATCAGGTGGTGATCGTCATGGCGATTATGGCGATTTCTATTTTGTCAGCTACCTCAGGCGTTAACAAAGGAGTTAAATTTTTGAGTCAGCTAAACATCTTGAGTGCGGTACTCTTGATGCTTTTCATTCTGATTTCAGGTCCAACCGTATTTTTGCTCGGTTCTTTATCGGAAGGAGTGGGAGACTACTTAAACCAATTTTTGAGCCTTACCTTTAATACGCACGCTTACGAGCCTTCGGTTCAACCCTGGTATTTTAGATGGACCATTCTGTACTGGGCCTGGTGGATTTCGTGGTCACCCTACGTAGGTCTGTTCATTGCACAAATATCCAAAGGCCGGACGATCCGCGAATTTATCATTGCCGTGCTACTGATTCCAACCGCCTTCAATTTTCTGTGGATGACCGTATTCGGAAATAGTGCCACCTGGCTGGATCGAAATGTGGCGAACGGATCACTAACGGCTATCGTAAGTAAGACCGACGAGCTACTCTTTCAATTCTTAAACTATTTTCCAGCCAGTGGAATCACCAGTAGTCTGGCGGTCTTCCTCATTTTTGTCTTCTTTGTCACTTCAGCGGACTCGGGCATCTTCGTAATGAATAGTATTTCAACGAGTAATGCTGCCTGCTCTCCTAAATGGCAATTGGTAGCCTGGGGCATATTACTGGCTCTGGTGGCTTTGGTTTTACTAAATGCCGGGGGGCTGCAATCCCTGCAAACCATGACCTTGATTACGGCATTACCTTTTTCAATAGTCATGCTCTTGTTTTGTTACAGTTTATTTCAGGGACTATTGGTAGATAGCTATTATTATTCGAAAGCCTTTTCTCCGTCCGCTCGCAATTGGTCGGGTGAATTTTGGAAGCAGCGTTTGCAACGCATCCTTTCCTTTAAGGATCAAGCCTACGTGGAGACCTTCATTCAGCAAACGGTAGAACCCGCTTTACAGGAACTGGCTTCTGAATTCAACAGCAAGCGAATTTCTACGGCGGTTCATAAAAAGGAAAATCCAATGGAGATTGCCCTTACCATCGAGCATGAATCGATTGAAAACTTTACCTATGGGGTACGTACCCAACTCAAGACCATCTCTACCTCCTTAGTCGCTGAAAAGAACATCCCGGGTGTTCGGGGCACGCAATCTTACATTCCCGAGACTTTTTTTGGAGATAACCGTCCCGGTTATAATATCGAATACTTTACTGAGAAGGAAGTAATTGCGGATGTGCTCAAACAGTATGAACGCTTCCTGGAACTATCTTCGGAAATAAAGAATGAGATTTTTACGGATACTACGTTAAGACGTAAAGAGTAATACGCAACAGAGATTCAGCCCATGGCCGGAGAATTGATAGACTTTAATTCTCCGGCCATGGGCTAACACATACAGAGCTATAACTAGACCTCTTGGTCCCCATACTATCCAATCGGTAGTTGATCAACTCAAAGTCAGTATCCTGTATTCAAGATTGCTAGTTTTTAAAACAGTGATAGTGCCTGAATAAAATTTCCCATACCACTTTTCTATTTTTTAAACTACCAGGTAACAGTATTACATTTCATTGATAAGTAGAGTAAAACCGCCCCGGGGTAAACACTTCACTTCCAGCGTATCGCCTTCTTTAATCGTCAGGTATTTTACGTCGAAACCGGAGTCATAGTCACCATCGGCAATCAGTTCAGCCCGATAGGTTTTGCCTTTAGTCAGGAAATGAAAGGGGATCGATACTTTTTTCGATCTATCGTCTCCGTTAATGCCACCCACATACCAGCGAGCTGCTTTTCTTCGGGCGATAACGACTTCTTTTCCAGGATACCCGGCCAGAAAACGCGTTTCATCCCAGGCCGTAGGCACCTCTTTGAGCATAAATTTTGCGGGATCCGGCAAATGATCAAAACCCTGCGGACGATCGGCCAAATGCTGAATACTCGATTCAAAAATCACCGCAAGGGCTAGTTCATGGGCATACGTAGTGGTGTGAGCATGCTGGGAATTGGTAAAAGCAACGGGCGTATAATCCATTGGGCCGATGACATTACGCGTGAAGGGTAACATGGTATTATGCCAGGCTCCTTTCGTAGTCATATACTCCTGATTGTTATACTGTTCGCCTCCGTAAACGGCTTCCATACTCATCAAATGCGGGTAGGTTCGGCTCCAACCCCTGGGAACCGTACTGCCATGAAAGTTGACCATTAATTCATAGCGGGCAGCGTCTTCCAGAATATCCAGGTAATACCGCATCATATCCTGCTTGTCACTTTCAAAAAAATCTACTTTCACGCCGTAGATTCCGATCTTTTTTAACCAGGCAAATTCTTTAGCTCTGGATTCTGGCGTTGTCAGGCGATCTCTAGGACCAGAGGAAACCTGATTGTGAGCTCCGCCTGAATTATACCAAAGTAAAGGTTTTACCCCTTTCGATTTAGCATAGTTTACGGCATCTTCGAGCGTTCCACCGTTGGTCATTTCATCCCACTCCCAATCCATCAGGGTATAAGGCCAGCCCATCCGGGCCGCTAAGTCAATGTATTCGCAAAGTTTTTTATAATCTTTCGTTCCGTGATTATACGCCCAGTATACCCAGGACGAAACCCCCGGTTTAATCCAGTCGGTCTTGGTGAGTTGGGAAGGCTTACTGACATCTTCAACCAGGGTAGATTCAACCACATCCGCAAGCTGCCCGATGATCGCTACCCTCCAGGGAGAACTCCAGGGTAAGGTTAGGGTAGAGTTGACCTGCCCGGTATTGAATCCGTCCGTCGCGGCTGGAAAGGCTAATTGGTAACTGGACTTGTTCTCCTGATTACTAAGCTTAGTCGCACAATAAGTACGATCGACGTTTGCTTCGGTTAGTAAGGTCCAGCAGGATTCCTGGTCTCCTATTTTGAACAAAGCCGGGTACCCCCATTCGCCGGTTAGGGCAGAGTCTTTCTGAGCGGGGTAAAAGCCTTCGTAGCTAGTAACGAATCGCTGTAACCAGCGTTCCACCTTTTCCTCTACTACAAAAGCGGTTGCTTCGCGTTTGATGACGAATGTGCCCTGAGTTTTCTCGGGGAATTCGTATTTAAAGGTTATACCGTTGTTGTAGGCTCGGGCTACTACGTTCAACTTACTGCCTTTGGTATTGACGAAAGCAAAGATGATTTCCTGAGCTTCGTTCTCCCGGTTCGAGCTTTTTCCATGAAGAGTCGTATACTGATCTTTGATCGCTACCGGCTTACTACTGCTCTTTAAGGAAAGGTTGTCCGTAAAGGATTGATCTTGCCTTTCCATTCCGAGCTTGATTTGAGAAAAGACGGGAGTTTTCGTTTTCCCCTGATAAGAGACCGATAAAAACCAGCTACCGGGTTTTTCTTTGGACTGAGATAAGCTCAGTTCTATTTTTTTATTAGGCGAATATACTTGCTGAGCATCCAAACGAACAGCTACTGCAACCAGGGAGAGAAGAAAAGAGTAACGAATAAGATTCATACCAAGTTTAAGTTTAGAGTAAGGTAGAACCGGGCTTTATGCTGATTCTACCTAAGTATGAAAAGGGGAAACTACTTTACGTATATAAATATACGTAAAGTAGTTTTAGTGCCTGTCGAAGTTACTTTCCAATGGTATGTTGGACATAATCAACATCAACCGATCCTTTTTCGGCTTCGTTGTTGAAGCAGTAAATACCAATTCGATCCCCCCGGTAATAACCCCAGGCCAAGGCATAAGGCTCGCCGAAGGAGGTATACTTTTTCCCATCCAGGCTATACGAAAAAGTAGACTTTCCATCCAATCCCCAAACGGAACGCAGCCAGATGGTTGATCCGGTAAATGTCTCACCCTTAAGTACTGTCCCATTTTTTCGGTATTCAATCCAGCGTTTACTGCCCTCCTGAGCAATGCCAAGAGTGGCGTGTTGCTGTGAGAAATGACACAGCCCACTTCGCTGACCCGAAGCCATCTGCGAAACGTCCATCTTTACAATCACTTCATTTTTGGAAGTTCTAAAACAACGCTGCGTGAGGGTATTGCCCGCGGTTAATAATTCATTGTCTTTTAATGGTTTAAAGGCCTTGAGTCGTAACCATCCCTTGCGTTCACTGAGCGAATACTTGTCGCTTTGGGGCTGATAATTCCATTCCCATTGCGGGCCCAGTACGGATTTACTAAACGCATCGCTTCGGGCTATCGAGTAGTCACCGGAACTGGCAGCAGGCATTTTCCCCGACCAGGTCATCGTTCCAATAGAGTCTCCAACTATAGTGCCAATAATTGGCCAGTCATTGATCCAGGTAATGGGTAGTAAGCTTACGATTCGTCCTGACCAGTCACCCGAGCCATGATGAGTCAGAAAGTACCACTTCCCATCCTTACCCGGTATAATGCCTCCTTGATTGGGCTCCATCGCTTCCTGACTCGTCAGAGCAAGTTGCTTTTCTTCGGTATATGGCCCCGTAATCGTTCGGGAGCGTTTGGCCATCACATACCTTCCTTTATCGGACTTGTGTTCACTAAAGACGAGGTAATACCAATCCTTGACTTTAATGAGCTTACTGGCTTCCCGACCGGATCCGGCATTTACTAATCTGGCTGATTGCCGATCAATGGATTTCCCATCGGCCGACATATTGAAAAGATAGGTTTTGTAACCATCGGCAAAGTGCGTACCGATGAAATAGCCCTTACCTTGTTCATCCCAGATGGCCGAGCAGTCATCCCAGCCGGGTTCCCTAAGTAGGGGAGTTAGGGGTTCCCAGGGGCCTTCCGCTTTCGCCGCGGAGGTCATGAAATACCCTTCGTCGGGCGTTCCGAAGAACAGGTAAAAGCGATTGTTATGATACCTTAAGGAACCCGCCCAAATGCCTTTACCGTACCGATTCATTTTCTTCCAGGATAATTCATCGGAGATTTGGGTAAGATCCGAAACGGCATGACCACAGATTTTCCAGTTTACCAAGTCCTTGGATTCCAGGATAATCATACCGGGAGAGAATTGAAAGGTAGAGGAAATGGCGTAATAGGTGTCACCCACCCGAATGCAGTCCAGATCGCTGTAATCGCTGGGAATGATGGGATTGCGGTAAGTGCCATCTTTCTGATCGCCCCAATGCGTCCAGTCTCCCCATTTCGGCTGATTCTGGGCCATACCTGCGAAAGTAGCCAACGTGAGGCTTATCGTAATTAAAAAGGTTTTTCTTACTACGTGTTTCACTGCATGAACAAGTTTAGAATTAATCATTACCTGAATACACTTGGGAGCAGGATCTAAAAGTCTTCGGAGGAGTACTATAAGTCGAGAAAAAGACTGGGCCTTTTCCTGTACCGTTTATGCATCCATGAAATCCACTCTGGTTGTATTCATACTACGCCTTGAGGTCATGAACTTCGGGATGACTAAAGGTGATCTTTCCCTAAGACGCATGACCCAAATAAAAGACTATTACTAGTGAGACAAAGAAACAGCAGGTTGTTCCGTATCCGTTTTAGAAGAAGTCGATTTATAACCATATAGACTGTAAATAACGATCACGATAAAGCTTAGTAAGGGTACAAAGTAGCCAAGCTGGATACTACCTGTGGCATCACTCAGGTAACCAAATAACCTAGGTAGTAAAGCTCCTCCAACAATTGACATAATGATCAAGCTACTACCGTATTCGGTGTCCATGCCTAAATCCTTGATGCCCAAGGCAAAAATGGTTGGAAACATGATGGACATAAAAAAACAGATCAGCACGATCGCGTATACGGTGATCAAACCCTGAGCCATGATAGCAATGAGACACAGCAAAACGTTTATGCCCGCATAAAGGGCTAAAAGTCGGTTTGGGGCTATAAATCGCATAAAGAAAGTACCCAGGAATCTTCCGACTAGAAAGGCAATGCCACAAATCCCTAAATAATCCGCTGCTTTGATTTCGGAGAGCGATGCCGCTTGCGTAGCGTATAAAATGAACAGACTAAAAATGCAAACCTGAGCACCTACGTAGAAAAACTGAGCCGCTACAGCCCAGGTTAGATGCCGGTGTTTGAACGCATGTAAAATAGACTGACTTTTCTCCTGAAGGGAAGTTTTGTAATGGATTTGCGGAAGTTTTA
>NZ_JBMDWJ010000188.1:0-2669 GCF_048595215.1 Siphonobacter sp. | reverse complement strand
GACATTATTCAGGCGGCAAAAAATGACGATGTACTGGCCATCGAACTCATGGCTCAACTGGGCGACAACATTGGCCGAGGCATTGCCTTCCTGATCAATGTCTTTAACCCGGAACTAATCATTCTCGGCGGCAGTCTGGCCACCACGCAGGATTACATTTACTTACCCATCAAAACGGCCATTAACAAGTACTCCCTGAGTCTGGTTAACAACGATACGCAGGTGAAAATGTCCAAACTGGGCGAACACGCGGGTATTGTAGGAGCCTGTCTACTGGTTCGCGACCGACTACTTTCGTTAGTTTAGCTTATTCCATGGTTCGATACAGCATACTACGAAAAAAGCCAGCCTTCTACCGAGGGCTGGCCTTTTTGTATAATCTAGCAACCATTAACGTTCCATCAGCATCCAATCCAGGTAAAAGAGCTCTTGCTTCGGTGCTGATTCTGGATTTCTGAAAACCAGGTACAGATCGTGAAAACCTTTGGCTGGCTGGATCGGCGTTTGTACTTCTTTCCATCCGTTTACTACGTTAGCTTTCCCGGCTGGTAGTGTGACCCGACCGATTACAGGACCGCTTACCCCATCCTGTCGAATCTCTACTTGACCGCCCTCGCCGTAGGACAAGAACCGAAATTTGATCTGCCGAATGCCGACTAAATCCAGGTGATGAAAGGCCACATACGTCTGATCGTAAATTTTCCGGATGTAGGATTGATAGCCATTATTGGCCGTGGCGATGACGACGCCAACTGTACCCCGGTCGTTGTCTTCTAATTGAAGCAGTGGGTTCCGTAACACCAGATGTTCGCGACTCGTCAGCGGTTCAATCCCGTGGGCACCCCGGTCGGTGTAACGAGCCAGCAGTACGTAGGCACCGTCCGGATTTTTGGCGGAATGTTGATTGAGAGACAGGGTACCCGATAGCGGTAAGGTCTTCGGTTTTTGATTTACCGAAAGAATATAGCGAACCATTTCCTGAGCATCGGCGACGGACAGATCGGGGTGCGGACTCATCGCATACTTCCCCCAAACGCCGCTACCACCCTTGATGACTTTCTGAGCCAGTCGATCAACGGCATCGTCCTTGTACTTCCCGGCAATGGCCTGCAAGGTTGGTCCGATGGAAGCCGTCGCCAGGGCATGACAGGATTTGCAGTCGGAAGCCAGAAACAACTTTTCGCCCTTCATCTGGAGGGTACTGGAATGAGTGTTCCCCGACAAAACGCTGGCCAGATCCTTCCCATAGTCCAGATACGTAAACGAAAGCTTCGTCTGGGCCGGATCAATCTTTTGATCTTCGCGGTCGGTGATCCGTACCTGATAGTTCAGTCGTGAATGATCCCAGTAAAAACTCCGGTTGCTCGTCGAAAGGATTTCAACCTTCGGCGGCGTATTGCCTACCTTAATGGTAACCGTAGCCGTACCTTTTCCACCCTGCGAATCAATGGCCGTGAGCGTAACGGGATAGACACCGGGCTTCTCGAAAGTCGGGGAGACCTCCGTACCTTTTAGCGTTTGTTTCCCCACCTGCCACTCAAACGTGAGCTGATCGCCGGGATCGTAATCTTTGGAACGGGACGCGGATAAATGTACCTTCAAGGGAGCCGCTCCGTAGCGGTGATCCACCTGAATATCCGCCACGGGGTTGCGATTACCTTCGGCGTACTCGATGCGGTACAGGCCCGCGTCGGCATTGTTGGTAAACCAGTTGGTACCGTACGCGAGCAAATAAATGGCTCCGTCCGCAGCTAGCTGCATGTCCATGGGAGCGACGACATTGAGTTGGGGCAGGAAGGGCTCCATCTTCACGTAGTTTCCCTGTTCGTCCAGCGTCACGGCCATGATCCAGCGGCGGATCCAGTCGTAAATGAAGAGTTTGCCGTTGTAGTACGCGGGTAAGCGATAACTGCCTTGCGGGTATTCGTCACGGTAGTAAACCGGACCCGCCATGGCACTGGCTCCGCCTTTGCCCACCATCGGCCAGCGTTTGGACGGACCTTTGCCGTACCAGATCATGGCGGGTTGAGCGGGTGGTAATTCTTTCACACCCGTATTGTTGGGCGAAAGATTCATCGGATGAGCCGGGTCCTGCTTGGGGCCTTCCTTTTTCGTAGCAAAGTCGTATTTGGGAAAAGCTTCGTTATTTCCCAGAAAATACGGATAGCCGAAAAAACCAGGTTTTCGAGCCTGATTGATTTCGTCGTAACTCAGGGTTCCTTCTTCAGCGGGTACTTGGGTATCCGGCCCTACATCGCCCCAGTAGACGAAGCCATTTTTGGGATCGACTGAAACGCGGAAGGGGTTTCGGCAACCCATGACGTAAATTTCGGGCCGTCCTTTCGAGCCATCTTTGGGAAAGAGGTTACCATCGGGAATGGTGTAGGTGCCATCGGCTTCGGGTTTGATCCGTAGAATCTTGCCCCGTAAATCGTTGCTATTTGCCGTAGAAGCCTGATCGTCGGAGAGTTCCCGGCCGGGTCGTTCATCGGTAGGGTTGTGCCCTTCGATTTCTTCCGCATTCGTATTGTCACCCGTTGAGAGGTAGAGCAAACCCTTGGAAAAAGTCACATACCCGGCGGAATGACAGCAGTACTTGCGTTGCGTCGGAATTTCGAGCAGTACTTTCTTCGAAGCCAGATCAAGCTGATCACCCTTGAGTTCGAAGC
>NZ_JBMDWJ010000187.1:0-10852 GCF_048595215.1 Siphonobacter sp. | reverse complement strand
CGGGCGGGACTGTCACCCCGAACGTCGTTTACCATTGACGATATTCTGCACGAACGCCGCGTGGAATTCGCCTTCGAAGGTGATTACTGGTACGACATCCAGCGGCAGGGCTTTGCCAAGGCGAAAGCGATGATTCAGAAGCAGAACCGGGGTACGGCCACGGGAGCCAATTACATCACCACATTTACGGAGGATAAAATGTACCTGCCCATTCCGGCGGGCGAGATTATCCAGGACCCCGAGTTAGCCAAAGATCCCGTACCCTATTACAAATAAGCTGGAAGGAACCTAAGCAATGAACATACCTACTTTTTTTACCCGGGCTGCCCTGCCCATACTGATGCTGGGAGCGGGCTTCGTACTGAATGGCTGTACTGAAGATACCGATGGAAGACCGCAAATAAAACCCGGTAATCCCGTAGCCACTGCTATTACCCCCGACTCCGCTTCGGGCGGTTCGGTCGTCACCTTGAAAGGAACCGGGCTGGGTGATATGCGGGCGATTGTATTCGAAAAGCAAAGCGTAGCGGCTGGTTTTCAACCGACACTGAATACAGAAAATGCTCTCATTTTCCGCGTACCCGAAGAGGCAGCGGGTGGGGTACAGAATATTACGTTTACGAACAGCGAAGGGCGAACCGTATCCGTACCGTTCCGCGTACTGGCCTACCCGACGATTACGGACGTATCCAATTACAATTTTACCAAAGGAGTAACCGTAACGCTGACGGGTAATAACCTCGAAGACGTCACGGCGGTAAAACTTTCGGGTACCACGACCGTAGCTAAAATTGTATCCAAAGAGAAGAAGAAACTCGTGCTCGAAATGCCTACGACGACCGTGGGCCGGGCCACGCTGGATATTAACAATACCACGGGAATGATGAAGACCGCTCAGGAATTCGTCAACGTGGAGCAGGCGTATCCCATCTTCCTGGATGCCTACGCGACGGGCGTAACCGATGCCTCCTGGGGCGATGCGGCAGCGATCAGTACGAAAGAATTCAAGTCGGGAACGGCCTCGGTGGGTAAAAACTTCCAGAAGGGCAACTGGCACCTGATTGGGTTTTCGATGCCGGGATTGGCGTATTCGTCTGCGTACACTTACGTTTCGGGTTGGATCAAGGGAGCGTCCGCTGATTACACGTTGTACCTGACGACCGATGCCGCCTCCGTAGGTTTCGGGGAGTATATCGAGAAAAACAAAATCGACGTAAAAGCCAACACCTGGACGTACTTCAAAATCAAGTTGTCGGATATGGACTTCTGGTCGGCGGGTAAAACCCTCAAGCAGATCGGCTTCCGGATCAAAGGCCCCGATAAGCAGGATGAGACGTTCTATTTCGATGATCTGATTTTGGTTAAGTAAGGTTTTTTTCCATTTGCCCTCATGCTGCTTTTTCCTGAAAAGCGAGCATGAGGGTTTATTTTGTAGCGTATGCACGTATTCAATCGTATTGGTCTGGCCGGAATGCTCTGGTTAGGACTAAGTATTCCTCTATTTAGTCAAACCCCCGTACAGAAGCACGGAGCCCTTCGGGTCGAAGGAAATCAGATCGTCGATAAAAATGGCCAGCCGCCCCAATTGCGGGGAATTAGCTTTTCCTGGAGTATCTGGGGCGGGAGAAAGTATTACACGACAGACGTTGTAGATCATCTGTGTAAAGATTTTCGAACAACCCTATTGCGGGCTTCCATGGCGGTACAACCTGATTCGGGCTATCTGCAACAACCGGAAGCCCAAATGGCCCTGATTACCCGCGTCGTGGATCAGGCGATCAAAAATGGGGTGTACATATTGATTGACTGGCATGACCATAATGCTGACCAGCACTTGCAGGAATCGAAGGCTTTCTTTCGGGCGATGGCTCAGCGATACGCGGGTAATCCCCAGGTAATTTACGAAATCTGGAATGAACCTGAGCGGCAGACCTGGCCGGTGATCAAGGCCTACTCGGAGGAAGTGATCCGGGAAATCCGTACCTATGATCCGAAGAACCTGATCATCGTAGGCAGTCCCCACTGGGATCAGGACGTGGATGTGGCCGCTGCTGACCCCATCAAAGGGCAAACGAATCTGGCGTACTCCTTCCACTTTTACGCCAGTGAACCCTACCACCAGGATGGATTACGGGCTAAGGCGGAAAAGGCCATGCAACTGGGTCTTCCGCTAATGGTGACGGAATGGGGCGTGGGCGAGTCTTCGGGCGACGGCAAATTTGACCGGGAACAAAACCGAATCTGGCTCAACTGGATGGAAAAGCACCGACTAAGCTGGGTGAACTGGAATATCACCGACAAGAAAGAAACGACGGCCATCCTGCAACCTGGTGCTCCAACGAATGGAAAATGGGCTAAGGAACACCTGACACCAGCGGGCCTGTACATTAAAAACGAGCTCATTCAGTTACAGGTCAATTAACTAGTTAGGAGTAAGAAGTGTAGATGGAGAAAAAGCTCGTTCATTGAACGAGCTTTTTGCTTGCTTATGATGAGGTAATGTACTTAATTCTTCTTGAAAGCCACTTTTACATAGTTTTCAGATTCGGACAGTGAGGGTAGGGTACGAGAGCGATTCAGGACCTGAGTCAAGGTTGCATCGAGTCGTTTGACTACTTTTTTTCGACTGATATTCAATCGAAGATCTTCGAGTTTTTCCTCGTAAATCAGGGTTCCATTTTCCGCGTAGAAGCGAACGATGGAGCCTTGTTTTGTACGAAGGTTATCCTCTACTACCCAAAAGCCCGTTTTAGGTTGCAATTCCTTTTTCTGAGCTTGAGCGGCTGTGCCAAGTAGGGCTAAAAAGAACAGGGTTGCTAGTTGCTTTTTCATGACGATTATAAATGAAGGTTGATAGCTGATGGATTGGTCGTTGATGGACGGTTCAAAAGTAACAGCGTGGAAATGGCCTAACGGAGGAAATAGCCCGGTAGCTGCTTTCGTAGGTCAGAGAGCAGCGTTTGAGTCTACGGAGCGTACTGATCGTCGGCAAAAGTCATTCAGCGATGAAAGCCCGTCGTTCGTAGAAAAACCGGTTCACTGGGCTGAATTCCGCTGGCATTCAGCTAAATTTCAGAAGACCCGTGCAACGAAAAACGCGTTTAGGAATCTTTAGTTGACCATGAAATCTACCTTCGGCTACCATTTCATTTTTTCTACCAAACCCCGGGATCGGATTCGGCGGCACCTGCTCTTATGGATGAGCTGGATAGTGTTTTCTACCCTGATCTATTTGCCCGTGAATATGCGAGGCATGGAACCACCGGATACACAGGTGTTTCTACTGACGCTCATCGAAGCCATTTGTTTTACCATTTTTTCGCACGCCGTATTCGCCTATCTGCTGGCTTACTGGCTGATTCCGCGCTTTTTCTATACCAAACAATTTGGCTTTTTTCTGTTGGGTTTTATTGCAATCATCATCATTCAGGCGGTGGGGGCCTTTGCCGTGGGCGAACTGGTGCTGCGGCATTACCGGGCCATCATTAAGTTTCCGTTTCGAAGTCATAGTATTTTACTCGGATTATTGGCGGGCGTACGCGGAGGAACGACGGTTGGGGGGTTCGTTGCCGCCATCGTCATTATGAAGAACTTAGTGAAGCAGCAAGAAGCCTTTGGTCAGGTACAACGGGAAAAACTCGGAGCCGAACTACAGTTACTCAAATCGCAGCTGCACCCGCATTTTCTGTTTAATACGCTGAATAATCTGTATGCCTTAACGCTGAAAAACTCCCCGCGTTCGCCGGAAATCGTTCTCAAACTTTCGTCCCTGCTTCGGTACATGCTCTATGAATGCAATGCTGAGGAAGTACCGCTGGAAAAGGAAATTCACTTTTTAAAGAATTATATCGAGCTGGAACAATTGCGATACGGTGATCGGCTGGACGTTTCCCTGCAAATCAGTGGAGACTATACCGGGAAAAACATTGCACCGCTGTTGCTGATTCCTTTTCTGGAAAATAGTTTCAAACACGGTACTAGCACCCAGCTCGATCAGGCCTGGATTAGCCTGGACCTGTACGTGCAGGATGATGAGTTGTTTTTTAAGCTCATCAATAGCCGTGATGCGGAGGAGATTCGTACGGGTATGGGCGGAATCGGCCTGCAAAACGTTCGGAAACGTCTGGACTTGCTGTATCCCAACACCTATGAATTACGATGCGTGGAAACCGAAGACACTTTTCTGATCATACTCAATCTGGCACTCTATTCGAGCGTAAGCCGGGTGGAAACCGAAAGGGCCGTTCCTGTTTAACCTTCAGTCGCTTTATGTCTATAACTCGCTGTTTATTAGTAGATGATGAACCTCCCGCTCTGGAAATTCTGGAATCGTATCTGGAAGGACTGGATGGCTTTGAAGTGGTGGCATCCTGCTCGAATGCTATTCAGGCCTTTCGAATACTACAGGAAAAACCCGTGGATGTACTCTTTCTCGACATTCACATGCCCAAACTACTGGGAACGGACTTGCTACGGAGTCTGCCGCATCCGCCTCAGGTGATTTTTACCACGGCTCACCCCGAGTTTGCGGTGGATGCCTTCGACCTCGCTGCGGTGGACTATTTACTCAAACCCATTGCCTTCGACCGCTTCTTACGAGCAGTGGCTAAAGTAGAACGAGCGGATCAGAAACCGTTGTCTCTACCGGCGGAGAAAGAGCAGAGTGTAACCAGTCAGGATGCCTTTTTGTACTTTCGGGCCGATCGGAAAATGGTGAAAGTGTTTTTGAAGAATATTCTGTACATCGAAAGCCTGAAAGATTACGTCAAGGTAATTATGCAAAACGAAAAGCCGCTGGTGGTCAAGCAATCCATGAGTGCTCTGGAAGAAACCCTTCCCCAGCGGGAATTCCTGCGGATTCATCGTTCGTACCTCGTGGCTATCGACAAGATCAAGGCCTATACGCCCACGCATCTGGAAGTAGGCGGGCTGGAATTACCCATCGGTCGTCTGTACCAGAAAGAAGTAAGCCGGTTTTTAAACTCGCATGCTTTGTTGCAATAACTAGTCAAACCGATTGGCTTCAACCTCCCGAAAACGTAAACTTCGGGAGGTTTTTTGTGAACGTATGGAAATTTTTTGGGTGAAGATTTTTTTGCACCGCGGCAAAAATCGATACGATCAGCATCGAGCTGGGAACAGGTAACTGGTGCCACTCAAGTGCCTATGAGGGCGAATTAATACGTTTATAGAGAGGATTTAGGTAAGACTAGCACTCAGGGGTTTCGTAAACAGTTAGAAAAAAATCAGGGTTTCGTACGTGGAAAAGCTGGAAATGACCCTTGCCGGAACAATAATTTTGCGAAAAAATATCGCCCGCCAGCGTGCAGTAGTTATCCCAAAGGCTACTGTGATGCTATTCTCTGGATAGCAATTAGCTATCTCATCGAGATTCATTCATTTATCCCGTATTGCTTATGATGAAGTTAGTGCATCTTTTTTTCCCGAAACCACAAAAAAGTTATTGGCTAGGTCTCCTTCTGTTGTTGAGTACACTTCCGGTATTGGCTCAAGAGCAGGTACCCATACTGGCCGACTCGGCTCATGCTATTCCGGATACGTTACTTTTCAAAATTCAGAAGGCCCAGGCGGCGATTACCGAAATCAACGCGGCCAATAAAAAAGAGTATGGTGTCAGCCGTATCCGGGAGGGGCTGGAAGAAGCGGAGGCTTCCATTAATCCGATCAAAGCGGATCTGGCTACTTCGGGTTCGACTCTGCACGCCAAAGATTTACAGAGTTACAGCCTGATTTTAAAAGACGCCCAGACGCGGCTAACGACCTGGCAAAACAGTTTGTCCAAGGCCAGTAACGATTTGCAAAAACGGGCTAATCAGGTCATCGGACTAAGTCAAGACTCCCTGCTTACGGTAACGGAAACGGATGTTGCCCAAAAGCAACTCTATACTGCTCAGCTGACCGAACTGAAAATTCGCTTACAACGCTCGGGCGAGCGGACCACGGCCAAACTCGATACGATCAGTCGCTTACTGGCTAACGTGTCCGCTCTAAGTCTGACCGTCACCGACTTACAAAATCAAGTGCAGGAGCAGCTCCGAACCTCCGGTGAAAATGTGTATTCCAAGGAGTCTCCCTATCTCTGGGAAGCTCCCAACCGGGTCGATCGAACCAATGTGGAGCGAATTGTCAGTTCGTCTTACCAGGGTCAGAAAAAAATCCTGAGTTATTTCCTCAATTCGGCCTGGGACAACCGCGTGTTACTGTTACTAACGGCTGCCGCCTTTTTCATCTGGGTGTATTCAAACTTTAAAAAGGCCCGTAAGCTCGAACTGCGGCAAAAACTGGGTGATTTAAAATTTCAACACATCACCCCAGTACCGATTCTAGCTACGCTGATTGTACTATTCAACCTGCCACCGCTATTTGAACCCGATTCGCCTTCGCTGTACATAGAATTGACCCAGTTTTGCCTGCTGGTCTGCTTAACTATTAGCCTGAGAAGCATTGTCAAGGGCGAGGACCGCAAACACTGGCTCATGCTGGTCGGTCTGTATATGACGCTGATTATCGTCAATACGTTACTAAATGATTCGCTGTACTTACGCCTGGGCCTGTTGGTATTGAATGGTACGTTCCTATATCTCGGGATGCTCATTTACCGTAAGCTCAAACAGACGCCGGTAAAGGAACGATTGATTAAACCCGTAGTTATTCTCTACCTGGTCCTGAATGCATTGGCGATTATTCTGAACATTTTTGGCCGGGTAAGTCTGGCGAAAGTGTATAGCATGACTGCCGTCATTGGTCTGATTCAGATGGTGGGACTGGACGTATTCATTCAGATTCTTTCCGATGCTCTCGAACTACAAATTAAGCTAAGCTCTTGCTCCGAAGGCATCTTCTCCCGGGTAAGCATTCCGCGTTCCCGAGCCGCCTTCCGTCGGGCGATGACGGTAGTGGCCATCATTCTTTGGGTACTGGTATTCTTCATTAATCTGGGCGTTGCGGGGGGCGTCTTTGCTCTCTTGCAACAAATACTGACCAAGACCCGAACGTTTGGTAGCGTGACCTTTACGCTGGGTAATATCCTGCTGTTTGGCGTCATTGTGTACGTAGCCAACCTGTTGCAGAAGCATATCGGTGTACTCTTCGGCGAATCGAGCGTTACGTTTGATAACAAGACTGAACGTAAAAGCTCCAAGCTGGTACTGATTCGACTGGTGATCCTGATTCTGGGGATATTGATGGCCATTACGGCTTCAGGTATTCCGATGGACCGGCTGACGGTCGTATTGGGGGCTCTTTCGGTCGGTATCGGTCTGGGGATGCAGAATATCGTCAACAACTTCGTATCCGGTATTATCCTGATTTTTGAAAAACCCTTCCAGATTGGGGATTACGTAGAACTGGCCGATAAGAAGGGGAAAGTACAAGACATCGGTATTCGTTCCAGCAAAATGCTGACCCCGCAGGGATCGGTTGTCGTTATTCCCAATGGTGATTTATTGTCGGGCCGTCTGGTGAACTGGACGCTGAGTAATTCATACCTGAAAACGGAGCTTACCTTCAAGGTAAATGCCGACGCAGATCTGGAGAAGGTGACTAAAATTGTGGAAACCGAAATCGGCAAGCTAAACGATTCTCTCAAAAATATACCGCCTGAAGTATTGGTGAACGCCATCGCCGCCGACAGTATCGAACTGAAAGTACTGGCCTGGGTTACGAATATTTATGTCGAAGCAAACTTCAAAAGTCAGTTGCTTACTCGGCTGATGGTGCGGTTTAAGGAAGCGGAGATTAAAGTCATGTAATGTTTACGTCTCGCTGAGAAGTCTGGTTTTTTCGTTGATAGTAAGTTTCTAATCAACTATCAATGAGTAACTAGTAATAAAGAGCAAGCTGGTTTTTTAGTCCATATTGCGAACGCCGCTCTTTTCATCCTGCTCAAGGCCAACGCTTTGCGGATGAAAAAGGCGGCTTTTCGCGATAGGACGGGGATCGGGTTTTTGTCGTCCATGAGGGTATTCGAATATATTTTAACAACTCGCAACAAACAACTTTTAGAAGATATAAGAAGATGAAAACCCCTTCCGTCTGTAAGCCATTTCATGGGGGCAACAAATTAACTTGTTTTGCCCATTCCATAGTGGGAGCAATGAGGTGGCCTTGAGCTGAGCTAGGCAGTTACGGGGAGGCCCAGCCTGGATGGCTCACGGGCTACTAGGCAGCTAGTAAGGAGGACCCTATCCCGTCTAGGCTAAGAAAGTCTGTTTTGTTTACAGCAATCTTTCAACACTGCGAAAGAACAAAGCCCTTTATATTTGCGGCTCTAACCTCTTCCGTATGTTTAAGAAAGGATTGCCACTAGCTCTTTTTCTGTTTTTTCAAGTACTCTGTCTCGCAGCTCAGTCTTCTTTTGTTTGGTGGAATCCCGCCCGTCATGCGCTTCCCGTCATCGAGGGACAAGCCTGGAATCAGGAACTACAGCAACCTTATGACCGATTGCCGGGCCGGGCTGAAAAGCAGGTACGCCCGGCCGTATGGAACCTGTCGCGGCAATCGGCAGGACTGTTCATTCGTTTCAAATCCAACAGCGATCAAATTATCATTCGCTACCAGATCAAGGGCAATCAAGCCTTGCCGCACATGCCTGCTACGGGTGTGAGTGGGGTCGATCTGTACGCTCGCAGTCTACATGGTGATTTCTGGTGGTGCAATGGGAAGTACGCTTTTGGCGATACCATTTCGTATCGGTACACCAGTTTGCAAACGAGTGAAAAAGGCCAGGAGTATCGTCTGTATTTGCCTTTGTATACATCGGTGCAGTGGCTGGAAATTGGAGTACCCGAAGGAAAAACACTGACACCCCTGGCTCTGCGTCCCGAAAAACCGATCGTCGTTTACGGAACATCGATTGCTCAGGGAGCCTGTGCTTCCCGACCGGGTATGGCCTGGACGGCCCAGCTGGAACGGCAAATGGACCACCCCTTACTAAATCTGGGTTTTTCAGGTAATGGAAAACTGGAACCCGAACTGATCCGCCTGATTAGCGAAATAGACGCTCGTCTCTACGTACTCGATTGTTTGCCGAATCTGATTAGTACCACCGATGTAAAACCAGCGGAAGTCAGAAAGCGAATCCTCCAGTCCGTCCGTACGCTCCGACAAAAGCGACCGACCGTACCCATTTTACTCGTCGAACACGCGGGCTATACAGATGGATTCAGCAATCCCGTACGGGCCGCTCTGGTGACAGAGGTAAATGCCGTTATGCAGGAAGCGTATGCGGAGTTGAAGGCGGAAATGAAAGGGTCGGTGTACCTGCTCACAAAAACCGCCCTGAACCTGAGTCCCGATGCCATGGTGGATGGCACCCACCCCTCGGATTTGGGCATGCAGCAGTACGCCAACGCCTACGAACGGAGCATCCGGTCCATCCTCAATGAACCCGTGGGTATGCTTTCTACGACGATTTCCAAAAGCCAGTCCCGGGATTTTTACGACTTTGAAACGCGTCACCGTGACGTACTGGCCCGGCTGAAAACCCACCCGCCGCGAATCGTTTTTCTGGGTAATTCCATTACGCACTTCTGGGGCGGCGAGCCCAAAACCAAAATAGTACAGGGAGCTGCGAGCTGGAATCGGCGGATGGAACCGCGAAAAGTACAGAACCTCGGTTTCGGCTGGGATCGGATTGAAAATGTACTCTGGCGGGTGTATCACGGGCAACTCGACGGCTATCAGGCCAAACAGGTACTGGTGATGATCGGAACCAACAATCTGGAAGGAAATACGGATGAGGAAATTACCGACGGACTGGTTTTTCTGATGAAAGCCATTCAAAGCCGACAGCCGCAGGCCGAATTAGTATGGATCGGCATCTTGCCCAGGCGGGGTCAGGAAGAACGCGTCCATCACCTCAATCAGCACTTTGCCCAGCGGGCGGGCGAACTTAATATTCGCTTCCTGCAACCCGGTACCAATCTGCTACAGCAAGATGGAAAAATCAACGAAGCTTGGTTTACCGATGGGTTACACCCCAACGAACAAGGCTACGAAAGGCTGGCCGAAAAGCTTGAACCGTTTTTAGTAGGCCGTTAAAGGGTTTCGTTCTTTTGGGTAAAATGAGCCGTCTCATGAAACGTTGCTTTCGTGAGACGGTCGCGTTAGTACAATTTTGTATGTGAATTGTATAATTGTCTTGCACTGTTTTAACAGAGATACTTTGCTGTAAGAGGTTTTTTTTAACCAATGCGTTGAGTGATTTTGAAGACCTTTTTGTGTACCAGGTCCATAGAAAGTCTTTTAAATACAAAATTCTGTTCGCCCCATAGCATGAAAATGCAAAACGTGTTAGGTCTGATCTGCGTTGAGTCATTTAGAAATGGGCACATCATATAGTTCTGGAAGTGGCAGCATGGAGTCACGAATAATAGAATACATAGGAGCCAGCCAGCACAGCCTAATCCATTGTAAGATGTTTTAAAAAGCCTTGCAGATTTTGTCGGTAAATAAATTCCCGTACATTTGTTGTGACTGACTAAACAGTCACTTGATTATATGAACATGGAAACAAAAAAAATCGCTGAAACATATTTCAATGCGATGGTGGTTGGAAACTTCGATGAAATGACCGCATTAAAAACGCACGATTGTGTGTATTGGCTAAGTGGTGAGGGATCCTGGCCCTTTGGCGGGTACCAATCACAGGAAAACCAGGTGAAATTATGGGGTACAGTTGCGGAGCGATTTCCGGAGGGAATGAAAATGAGTCTTCAATCCATCACGGCAGACCAGGAGCGGGCCATACTTCATGTTCATATTCGGGGAACTCGAAAGGATAGTCGTATGTATGAGAACAATGTGTTATTGCTTTTAACCTTTAAAGACG